>NZ_JAUCGU010000018.1:0-12232 GCF_059916625.1 Chromobacterium sp. CCUG 76385 | reverse complement strand
GCTCGCGCGGGGAACACTCTTCGCCGACCAATGCGAATCTGATCGCCGGCGGTTCATCCCCGCTCGCGCGGGGAACACTGCTTCAACATCCGCTCAATAAGTGCCACGGGCGGTTCATCCCCGCTCGCGCGGGGAACACGCGGGTTCGGGCAAGTCCACCGTGCAGCGCGACGGTTCATCCCCGCTCGCGCGGGGAACACTTTGCCGTCCAGGCTGTCGTCGGTCTGCCAGGCGGTTCATCCCCGCTCGCGCGGGGAACACTGATGTTGTCGCCATCCAGCGCACGGGCATCACGGTTCATCCCCGCTCGCGCGGGGAACACTGGTAATTTCTCGTTTGATAACACTAATCCGGCGGTTCATCCCCGCTCGCGCGGGGAACACAAGCCATACACGCGAATGCCCTTGCGATGGAGCGGTTCATCCCCGCTCGCGCGGGGAACACACCAATTTCAAGCAGCTGATTTTTAAAGAAAAAAACATCAAGCAAAATCCTACCGATTTTTCCGCCTAAAAATACAGCGCCTGAATCATCGCGACCACATCGTCTGCCTCAGTTATCTAGGCCACTTTACCACGCGAAAACGTCATCGGACTGATCGCGCCGCGCTAATTTCCCGCGCAATCCGCCACCCGCAACAGGCGCGGCGCTTGGCCGGCGAGTTCAGCCAACAGGCTTTGCGGCGGCAGGGTTTGTCCTCCATTCGATGCCGGCGTCGATCCGAAATTGGCGGTGAGGCGGCTGCCGTCGGCAAAACGGGTCTGCTGCAGCGTGCGTTCCGCGTTGAGCCAGGCGAAGCCGGTCAGCGCCTGGGTGGCCAGTTGCTGGTGCAGCGGACGGAAGGCGCGGTCGGCGCATTGCAGCTGCGGCAGCCGGACTTTGACGCTGGCGGCGGACAGGTGGAACAGCGGCGGCACGTTGTACAGCCATTGCGCCAGCAGGTTATCGGCATAGGCGTTGCCGAACTTCAGGTTGTCGTAAAGCCAGTGGTTGGTAGTGACGATGGAGCCGTGGAACACGGCCTGATACAGCGGCAGCCGGTACTCCGGAGCATAGTAAAGATCGCGGTAGGGCTGTTTGAGCGGCACCTTTTTGAAGAAGGTCTCCGGTTGGTCCGCCGGGAACCAGCGCCCCAGATAATACGGCGACTTCTGGTTCTTCTGCAGATCCGGATCGCCCCAGCCCAGCACCGGCACTTGCATACCGTGGGCGAAGGCGATGCCGCGGCTGGTGGTGGCGTTGCCCATTTCCGACCCCACCGGCAGCTGGTAGGCGTCCGCCACCCATTGCATGGATTGTTCATAGCCTTGGGCCATGGCCGACTTGGCGGTGTGGCGGCCCGGGGTGAAGTCGTCAAACGCCATGCCGGTGGCGTAGGCATCGAGGAACCAGCTGTTGAAACCGACGGCGGACATGAGCGCGCGCGTGCGCTGCTCAAGCGTGTCGCGCACGCAGGCCGGGTTGGTGTAATAGCCGGACTGCTGGAAGCCGGCCTTCATTTTGCCGTTCTCCAGCATGACGCCGCATTTGCGATAAACCTCCTCGCCCTGCTGGGCGGTCAGCCAGTCCTCATGCTGGCCCGGCGGCAAGGCGGTTTCATAGGAGTCATAGCTGCCCATCAGATAGCCGGCCGCCACGCCGGCTTTCACCGCCAGCGGCTGCCACAGGCCGCCTTCCCAGTTGTCCACGCCCAGCCATAGCCGTTTCAGTCCGGCCGATTGCAGCGCGTCCACCGTCTTGCGCGACAAGCCGCCGCCCCAGCGCGAGGCGTCCGCCAGCAAGGCTGGGCCAAACGCATGCTCTACCTCCACGCGCAGCTTGCGGTAGGGGGCGGCCAGGTCGGCCCAGGCCGGCTGCGGCCCCAGCCAGCCGGCGCGGGCCTCCGCGGTGAGCGCCTGGTTGACGGCGTCGATCAATACCTTTTGCTGATAACGGTTGGGCCGCTTGCCCGCGCCTTGCAAGGCGGCTTTGGCTTCGCCATCGAAATGCGCGCGCAGCCGCGCGGCCAGCGGCGCCGGCCCGCGCAGCAAACGGACAAAGGCGGGCCAGTCGCGCACATCGGACCCATCCAGCAGGTTATTGCCCCATAGATAGATGTGGCTGGCGCCCACCAGCTTAGCCGTTTCCGGCTGGCGGCGGATCTTGTCTTCCAGCGTCTGGTAGCGGCCTTCCGACACCAGCCATTGGCGGTAGCGCTGCGCGCCGGAGAGCGGATTGTCGTCTCCCAGGCGCAGCAGCAGCGTGAACGGCTGGTTCTGGTTCAGCGCGTTGAAGTCGTGGCTCAGCGTCAGGGCCAGGCCCTGGCCTTGCGCGGCAAACGCCAAGTGATTGTTGAACGGGTTCAGCAGCAGCCAGTGCAGGCTGCTGCGGCCGTAGTCCATGCCCCAGAGCGGCAGGCTGAGGTTTTCCGAGGTGTCCAGGCCATCGCCGGCAAAGCCGGGCAGAAAATCCTGCCACTGCGTGCTGCCTTCCGGTATATAGCTGCCTTCCGCCAGCGGCAGGATCAGGCCACGCCCCATCGCGGACGCCGGTTGCCGCAGCAGCTCCACGCGGCCCGGGGCCGCGGCGTTGAGCGTCAACCGCAGATCGCGTCCTTCCAGACGGGCCAGCCAATGGTAGCGTCCATCGTCCCATTGCCACAGCGCGTCATGCGCTTCCTGCTCCAGCGCGGATACCGCATGCGGCGCCACGCCCTCGGACAAGGTCCGCTTGACCCCGCCTGCAGGCTCCACCTTGATGGCCAAGGTGGCCGGTTCCAGTTCCACCCGCCACGCTTCATTCTGCAACACGATGCCCGCCCAGGCAGACAGCGGCAGCATGGCCAACAAGCCCCATCCATACTTCAAACGCATGCTTATTCCTTAACAATGTATTTACAGCATGTGCTTACGACCATGCTTGCGCGCGAAAATTCGCCAATGGTGATATTGCATGGCTGGCCGTGGTAAGCTCGCGCCGTTTGCAATTTGTTAAAGAAACATGACACACCGACACTGGGATATTTTCTGCACCGTCATCGACAACTACGGCGACATCGGCGTCACCTGGCGCTTGGCGCGCCGACTGGCGCATGACTGCGGCCGCGAGGTGCGCCTGTGGGTGGATGACCTGGCCAGTTTCGCCCGCATCGCGCCCGAGCTGGACCCGGCTTTGCCGCAGCAGACGCTGGCCGGCATCCAGATCCGCCGCTGGCCGCAAGCAGACTTCCCGGCCGACATCATCCCGGGGGACGTGGTGGTGGAGGCATTTGGCTGTCGCCTGCCGGACCGTTTTGAAGAAGCGATGGCGGCCCGGCCGGCCAAGCCGGTGTGGGTCAATTTGGAATACCTGTCGGCGGAAGACTGGACGCGCGGCTGCCACAAGCTGCCGTCGCCGCATCCGCGCTTGCCGCTGACCAAGCATTTCTTCTTCCCCGGCTTTGACGCGGCCAGCGGCGGGCTGATCTGCGAGGACGGGCTGATCGCCGCGCGCGAAGCGTGGCAGGCCGATCCCGAGGCGCAGCGCGATTACTGGCGGCGCAGAAACGTACCGGCCCTGTCGGAAAACGAGTGGAAAGTCAGCCTGTTCGCCTACGACAACCCGGCCACCGCCCGACTGCTGCAGGCCTGGGCCGACGGCCCGCAGCCGGTGCGCTGCCTGGTGCCGGAAGGCAAGGCGCTGCCAATGGTGTCCAGCCTGTTCGATCATCCGCTGCAAGTGGGGGAGCATGCCCAGCTCGGCCGCCTGACTATCGACGTGCTGCCCCTGAGCGATCAGGACGACTACGACCGCCTGCTGTGGAGCTGCGATTTCAACTGCGTGCGCGGCGAAGACAGCCTGGTGCGCTCGCAATGGGCGGCGCGCCCCATGCTGTGGCATATCTATCCGCAGGACGACGAGGCCCACATCGCCAAGCTGCAGGCCTTTCTCGACCAATACTGCGCCGGCTTGCCGGACGAGGCCGCCGCGGCGATCCGCGAGCTGCACCTGGCGTGGAACCGCGACGGCGATATCGCCACCGCCTGGCGCAATGCCGCAAGATGGCTGCCGGCGTGGCGGCGACATGCGACAAACTGGCAACAACAACTGCTGCAAGGTGGCGATCTGGCGGCGAGACTGCTGCACTTTATCGCCGAAATCGGATAGAATGCGTCGTTTTTGTCGGAAAGCCGTTCCGGGTTTCCGGCGTTAATTCAAGAGTTTGGGACTCATACGCAATGAAAACCGCACAAGAACTGCGCGCTGGTAACGTATTCATGGTCGGCAACGACCCGATGGTTGTTCAGAAGGCTGAATTCAGCAAGTCCGGCCGCAACGCTTCCGTAGTGAAGATGAAGATGAAGAACTTGCTGACCGGCGCCGGCAGCGAAACCGTTTACCGCGCGGACGACAAGTTCGACGTCGTCGTGCTGGACCGCAAGGACTGCACCTACTCCTACTTCGCCGACCCGATGTACGTGTTCATGGATTCCGAGTTCAACCAGTACGAAGTGGAAGCCGACAACCTGGGCGACACCATCAACTACATCGTTGACGGCATGGAAGACGTTTGCCAGGTGACCTTCTACGACGGCAAGGCCATCTCCGTGGAGCTGCCGACCACCGTGATCCGCGAAGTGGAATACACCGAGCCGGCCGTGCGCGGCGACACCTCGGGCAAGGTATTGAAGCCGGCCCGCCTGGTTGGCACCACCTTCGAAGTTCAGGTTCCGGCCTTCGTCAACACCGGCGAAAAGATCGAAATCGACACCCGCACCAACGAATTCAAGAAGCGCGCCTAAGCTCTTCCTGACCGTTGTGCCCAAAAAAGCGCCCTGCCGGGCGCTTTTTTCATCCCAGCATCTGGCTGGTATACTGTTTACCCTTCCCGTCCCGCCAAAACCACTCCATGTCCGATCTCTTTTCCGTCGAACCGCAAAAACCGCTGGCCGAGGCCCTGCGCCCGGCCGCGCTGGATCAGGTGATCGGCCAGCAGCACCTGATCGGCCCCGGCAAACCGCTGAGCCTGGCGGTGGAAGCCGGCAAGCCGCACTCGATGATATTGTGGGGCCCGCCCGGCGTCGGCAAAACCACGCTGGCGCGCATCCTCGCCGCCAGCTTCGACGCCGAGTTCATCCCGATCTCGGCGGTGTTCGCCGGCGTCAAGGATATCCGCGAGGCGGTGGAAAAAGCCCATGTGGCGCTGCAGCGCTCCGGCCGGCGCACCATTTTGTTCGTCGATGAGGTGCACCGCTTCAACAAGAGCCAGCAGGACGCCTTCCTGCCGTTTGTGGAGTCCGGCCTGATCACCTTCATCGGCGCCACCACGGAAAACCCTTCGTTCGAGGTCAATTCCGCCCTCTTGTCGCGCGCCCAGGTGTACGTGCTGAACAGCCTGAGCGAGGACGAATTGCAGCTGCTGTTCCTGCGCGCCCAGTCCGAAGGCGCGCTGGACGGGCTGAATTTCAGCGAGGCAGCGGTTGCTACGCTGACCGGCTACGCCGACGGCGACGCCCGGCGTTTTCTGAATCTGCTGGAGCAGACCCGCACCGCGGCGCAGGCGCGCGGCAAGACGGACATTGATCCGGACTTTCTGGAAGAAGTGCTGACGCTGAACGCGCGGCGCTTCGACAAAGGCGGCGACGCCTTCTACGACCAGATTTCCGCGCTGCACAAATCGGTGCGCGGCTCCAATCCGGACGCGGCGCTGTACTGGCTCAGCCGCATGCTGGACGGCGGGGCCGACGCGCGCTACCTGGCGCGGCGCATCGTGCGCATGGCCTGGGAAGACATCGGCCTGGCCGATCCGCGCGCCATGCAGATCGCCAACGACGCAGCGGCTACATATGAACGCCTGGGCAGCCCGGAAGGCGAGCTTGCGCTGGGACAAGCGGTGATTTATTTGGCCGTCGCCGCCAAGAGCAATGCCGGGTACAAGGCGTATAATGAGGCCCGCGCCTTCGTGAAACAGGACAAATCCCGTCCGGTGCCGGTACACTTGAGAAACGCGCCGACCCGCCTGATGAAGGAACTGGGCTACGGTCACGCCTACCGCTACGCGCACGATGAGCCCCACGCCTACGCCGCCGGGGAAACTTATCTCCCGGAAGGGCTGGAAGACATCGAATGGTATCGCCCTGTACCGCGCGGACTGGAAAGCAAGATTCAGGACAAACTGGCTTTTTTGCGTCAGCTGGATGCAGACGCCCAGCAAAATCCCGATAGTGAAAAACAGGAATAATCATGCTCGACATCAACTTACTTCGCAACGACATCGAAGCCGTCGCCGCCCGTCTGGCCGGCCGCGGCTACACCCTGGACACCGCCGCATTCAATCAGCTGGAATCCGAGCGCAAGTCTCTGCAATCCCGCATGCAGGAACTGCAAGCCAAGCGCAACGCTTCCTCCAAGCAGATCGGCATCGCCAAGAGCAAGGGTGAGGATGTCTCCGCCATCATGGCCGAAGTAGCGACGCTGGGTGACGAGCTGAAGGCAGCCGAACTGGCATTCGAAGGCGTGCAGAGCAAGCTGGACGCCTGGCTGATGTCCATCCCCAACCTGCCGCACGAATCGGTGCCGGTGGGCAAGGACGAGGCCGACAACGTGGAAGTGCGCCGCGTCGGCGTGCCGCGCCAGTTCGACTTTGCAGTCAAAGATCACGTCGACGTCGGCATCCCGCTGGGCCTGGACGCAGAAACCGGCGCCAAGCTGTCCGGCGCGCGCTTCACCGTGCTGAAGGGCGACATCGCCCGCCTGCACCGCGCCATCGCCCAGTTCATGCTGAACACCCACACCGGCAACCACGGCTACGTCGAGCACTACACCCCGTACATCGTCAACGACACGGCGCTGTTCGGCACCGGCCAGCTGCCGAAGTTCGCCGAGGACATGTTCAAGGTGATGCGCGGCGGCGACGAAACCGCCAGCCCGCAATACCTGATTTCCACCTCGGAAATCACGCTGACCAATACCGTGGCCGACACCATTCTGCAGGCCGACGAGCTGCCGAAGAAGTTCACCGCGCACTCGCCGTGCTTCCGCTCCGAAGCCGGCAGCTACGGCCGCGACACCCGCGGCATGATCCGCCAGCACCAGTTCGACAAGGTGGAGATGGTGCGCATCGAAAAGCCGGAAGACTCCTACGCCGCGCTGGAAGAGATGGTGGGCCACGCCGAGAACATCCTGAAGGCGCTGGAGCTGCCGTACCGCGTGATCACGCTGTGCACCGGCGACATGGGTTTCGGCTCCTCCAAAACCTATGACCTGGAAGTGTGGCTGCCGGCGCAGAACACCTACCGCGAGATCAGCTCCTGCTCCAACTGCGAAGCCTTCCAGGCCCGCCGCATGAAGGCGCGCTACAAGGACGAAAACGGCAAGAACCAGCTGGTGCACACGCTGAACGGCTCCGGCCTGGCCGTGGGCCGCACCCTGGTGGCGATCCTGGAAAACTACCAGAACGCCGACGGCAGCGTGACCATCCCGACCGTGCTGCGCCCTTACATGGGCAAGGACCGGATCGGCGGCTAAGCTACCCGCTGACAAAAGACCGGCTTCGCGAAGCCGGTCTTTTTTTGCGCGCCGCTTCCGGCGCGGGCCGGCTCAGTGGGCCAGCGCCGGCTGACTGGCCTGGATCGCCAGCAACACCTCGAACTGGCTGCGCGCCAGCGGCTTGCTGAACAAAAAGCCCTGGGCGCAGTTGCACCCGAGCTCCCGCAAGAGGCGGCGCTGCTCCTCGTCCTCCACCCCCTCCGCCACCACGTCCAGCCCCAGGCTGCGGGCGATGGAGACGATGGCGCGGGTGATGGCGGCGTCGTCATTGTCGCGCCCCGAGTCCGCGATGAAAGAGCGGTCTATCTTCAGCCCGCGCACCGGCAGGCGCTTCAGGTAAGACAGCGAGGAATAGCCGGTGCCGAAGTCGTCGATGGACAGATACACGCCCAATTGCTGCAGCCGGCGCAGCATGTCCACCATGCCGCCGGCCTCATCCATCGCCACGCTCTCGGTGATTTCCAGCTCCAGGTCGGCGCTGTCCAGGCCGTACCGGCGCAGCCTGTCCTCCAGTTGCAGGGTGAAATCGCCGTGCTTGAGCTGGCGGCCGGAGACATTGACCGCCACCCGCCCCGGCAAATGGCCGGCATCGCGCCAGCGGCGGATATCGGCGCAGGCGGTGTCCAGCACCCAGTTGCCGATCTGCACGATCAGCGCGCTGTCCTCCGCGATCGGAATGAAGCGGTCCGGCGGCACCAGACCAAGTTCCGGATGGCGCCAGCGCAGCAGCGCCTCGGCGCCGACAATGCGGCCGCTGTCGAGCGCGACTTTAGGCTGATACCACAGCTCCAGTTCCTGCTGCGCCAAGGCTCGATGCAGGCTGTACTCCAGCTTCAGCCGCTCCAGCGCCCGCGCGTTCATATCGGCGGTATAGAACTGAAAACCGTTCTTGCCGCGCTGCTTGGCGCGGTACATCGCCGTGTCCGCGTGCACCAGCAAGGTGTCGGCGTCGCGGCCGTCGTCCGGGAACATGCTGATGCCTATGCTGGCGGAGATGAACATCTGCTGGCCATCGGCGCCGGACAGCGCGGTGATGGCGTCCAGGATGGCCTGGGCGCGGGCCGCCACCTGCGCTTCGCCGGCCGCGCCCTCCAGCAGTACGGTGAATTCGTCGCCCGACAGCCGCGCCGCCGTCTCGCCCGGCAGCAGCAGCGACTGCAATTGGCGCGCGATGTGGATCAGCAACTGGTCGCCGGCATAGTGGCCCAGCGTATCGTTGACCAGCTTGAAACGGTCCAGGTCGATGAACAGCAGCGCCACCCCATAGCCGCCGGCATCGGCGCCGTCCACCGCCAGCTGCAGGCGCTCCAGAAACAAGGTGCGGTTGGGCAGGCTGGTCAGGGCGTCGTGGTTGGCCAGGAAGTGCAGCCGCTCCTCCGCCTGCTTGCGCTGGGTGATGTCGGAAAACACCGCCACATAATGCAGGCATTCGCCCTGGCCATCGCGGATGGCGGTGATGCTCAGGTGTTCGGTGTACAGCAAGCCGCCCTTGCGCCGGTTCACCACCTCGCCCTGCCAGCAGCCGTCGCGCAGCAAGGTCTGCCACATATGGTGATAAAACTCCGGCGGCTGCCGGCCGGACTTCAGCATGGCCGGCGTCTGTCCCATCGCTTCCTCGCGGCTGTAGCCGGTGATGCGGCTGAAGGCTGGATTCACCGACTGGATCACGCCGTTGCGGTCGGTGATGACGATGCCTTCCATGGTCGATTCGAATACCTTGTCGGCCAGCAACAGGCTGTGCCGCGACTGCTGCAAGGCGTGGTCGCGCTGGCGCAGCGCCTCGTTCAGCTCATGCAGGTATTCGTGCTCGATGCCCTGCACGATGTCGTCGAAGCCAAGCAGCCTCAGCAGCTGGCCGTCCTCGCCGAATACCGCCAGATGGCGGATGTGGTGCTGCTGCACCAGTTGCCTGGCCTGCAGCAGGCTGGCTGTGTCCGCCACGCCGATCAAAGGCTTGCGGCAGCCCTCGCCCAGCGAGGCCGGCATCGCGTCGGCGGCCAGCCAGCGCAGCACGTCGCGCTGGGTGACGATGCCGTAAGCGCCGTCGTCCAGCGCCACCGCCAGCGCGGATAGCGCGTGTTCGCGCATGGTCCGCATCGCCTCCTGCGCAGACGCCGCCGCGGGCAGAATGCGCGCCGGCTGGCCGGGCAGATCGCGCACCCGTTTGACGATCAGGAACGACTCCAGCCCCTGGTTGCGCACGATATCGGTGAGGGTGACCATGCCCAGCGGCGCGCCGTTTTTCATGACCAAGGCGTGGCGCAGCTGGCGCGCGCGGAATTCTCGCACCACGGCCAACAGCGGCATATCGTGCGGCAACAGCGCCACCCCGCCGCTGACCGCCTGTCCCACCGGCAGCAGCGGATCGACCCGCCCCAGCGAGGCATCCAGCGCATCGGCCTCGGTCCAGATGCCCAGCACCTCGCCGCTATCCTCGTGGCGCACCACGATGGAGCTGCAGCCGGCCGCCATCATGCGACTGGCCGCCTCCCGTATGGACAAAGACTGCGGGCAGCTGAGCAGGTCGCAGGAAGCGATCTCGGCTATGGTTTGGTCGGGATGCGGCAGGGGCATGGGAATGGATGCGTCATATTCGGTGACGGCCATTATAGCGTCAACCCTGCTGCAACAAGGCTGCTTGGCGCAAAATAATGCCAAACAAGAAAAAGGCGCCGCGATGGCCGCGGCGCCCTTTCCGCTATCTCCACGCCGGCTTAGCGGCGCACGCCCCACAAATCGTGTTCGCTGCAGTCGACGATTTCCACCTGGTAGAACTCACCCGCCTGCATGCCGGCGGCGTCCTCGACAAACACCAGCCCGTCGATCTCCGGCGCGTCGGCATAGCTGCGGCACACGGCCGTGCCTTCGTCGTCGATCTCGTCCACCAGCACCTGCAGGGTCTGGCCGACGCGGCGCTCCAGACGGCGCGCGCTGATCTCGGCCTGCACTGCCATGAAGCGCTCCTTGCGCGCTTCCTTCACTTCTTCCGGCACCGGGTTCGGCAGCGCGTTGGCGGTGGCGCCTTCCACCGGCGAATAGGTGAAACAACCGACGCGGTCCAGCTCGGCCTCGCGGATGAACGCCAGCAATTCTTCGAAGTCTTCCTCGGTCTCGCCGGGGAAGCCGACGATGAAGGTGGAGCGGATCACCAGTTCGGGGCAGATCTCGCGCCATTTTTTGATGCGAGCCAGCACGTTGTCGCTGTTGGCCGGGCGCTTCATCAGCTTGAGGATTTTCTGGCTGGCGTGCTGGAACGGGATGTCCAGATACGGCAGGATTTTGCCGTCGCGCATCAGCGGAATCACCTCGTCCACGTGCGGGTACGGGTAGACATAATGCAGGCGCACCCAGATGCCGTGGCGGCCCAGCTCTTCGCACAGCTCGGTCATGCGGGTCTTCACCGGGCGGCCGTTGTGGAAGCCCAGTTTGTACTTGGTGTCCACGCCATAGGCGGAGGTGTCCTGCGAAATCACCAGGATTTCCTTGACGCCGGCCTTGGCCAGGCTCTCGGCCTCGCGCAGCACGTCGTGAATCGGACGGCTTTCCAGATCGCCGCGCATGGACGGGATGATGCAGAAGGTGCAGCGGTGGTTGCAGCCCTCGGAAATCTTCAGGTAGGCGTAGTGCTTGGGCGTCAGGCGCACGCCGATGTCCGGCACCAGATCGACGAAGGGGTCGTGCGGCTTGGGCAGGTGGGTATGCACCGCGCTCATCACTTCCTCGGTGGCATGCGGGCCAGTGACGGCCAAGACCGAAGGGTGCGTTTCGCGCACCACATCGCCCTTGGCCCCCAGACAGCCGGTGACGATCACTTTGCCATTTTCATTCAGCGCCTCGCCGATGGCGTCCAGCGATTCCGCCACGGCGGAGTCGATAAAACCACAGGTATTCACCACCACCAGGTCCGCCCCGTCGTAGGAAGCGGCGATGTCGTAGCCTTCGGCGCGAAGGCGAGTCAGGATCTGTTCGGAATCGCTCGCGGCCTTGGGACAGCCGAGAGATACCATTCCTATACGAGGTGCTTTGTTCATGTTCAACAGGTCAGGAAGACAAAATCGCGCGATTATACAATGGTTTGCGGGAGTTCATTCAACCTTTTGCCACAACGCAGCCCACTGTTTAGAAAGTTTGCTTGCAGACCCCCTCCCTGACCTCCAAAGAGCAAACCTGTAGCGAAGCGCGGCACACTTCGCTCTGCTCATCAGCTAAGACTATTTAGTCCTTTCCCAGCATGAACTCATATGGCTTGGCAGGTTCGAAACGCGAAGAAACCTCACCAACCATTGTGGCATCTTCACCTTTGTCTATTTTCAGTCGCAAAACAGGACTACCAGTCTTTAACTTGACCTTATTCAAATCAACCCAGAAAACATTGGGGGCAGCTGATGATTCGAAGTAATACACAAGATGTTTTTGATCAATTACTGTCCTCCATAGGGTCGGCGCAACATTAGGCCTATCCGGCTGGGAGGATGTCATGTATGGCACTGACACATTGCGAATAACTGAGAAAACGCTAGCCAATCCTTCATTAATATTTTTGGGGTTAGGAATTTTTCCAAGATAATAAGACGCTCGAACAAATCTATCCTCTGGACGGTCGGTGCCTGGCAACATAGCCTCCCCACCAACCGCCCGCCAGTACGTATTCAAAGGCTATGTCCCAATTGTAAGTTGGTAGCCTCTCCCCACCGCTTCCTGCAAACAATGCACAGGTTGTATCTGC
>NZ_JAUCGU010000017.1:0-79350 GCF_059916625.1 Chromobacterium sp. CCUG 76385 | reverse complement strand
GCTGGGCAACGCGGCTTCCGGCACAAAGCGGCCAAACCCGCAGGGCCGGGCGCCTTTCGCGCCGACTCTTCGTTGTTTCGCACTGGCAGAGAATGACTATGCGGCGCGCGAAACGCCTCGATTCGTCGCAAAACGCATCCCGGCGCGCCCGCTCACCAAACGTCAATAGCCCCTAGGCTTCGACGGCCGGCTCAGCAGATATAGCAGCACCAACAGCTCGATCGCCGCCACCAGCCATGGCACCCAGTGCGGCGGCCTGGCCAGCAACAAGGCGACGAATCCGGCCCCCATGCCCAGCGCGGCGAAACATTTGGCGCGCATGGGCACGATGCGCTGTTCGCGCCAGCGGCGCAGGCCGGGACCGAAGCGCGGATGCTCCAGCAGCCGCTGCGCCAGCCGTGGCGACGATTTGCTGAAACAAGCCAACGCCAGGATCAGGAAAATGGTGGTAGGCATCACCGGCAACAGCGCGCCGATCACGCCCAGCCCGACCATCAAGACGCCGCTTAGCAGGTAAAGCCAGCGCACCGCCGGATGCGGCCTTGGGCTCAAGCGTACACCTGGTCCAGATGGCCATTCATGCAAGCGAAGGCCGCCACCGCGCCGGCGGTGACGCGGGCCTCCGCCGCCTCATCCAGCCACAGGCCATCCAGCACGGCGGTGAAAGCGCGCCAGTGGCGGGCGCGGCCATCCGGATGACCGGCCAGGTGGCGGGCGCCGAAGCGCTCGTCCAATCCGAGTTTGCCGGCCAGCTTATACAGGATGGCGGCGCCCAGCTTGGAGCCTTCCACCACATACAGCCAGCCCATCGCGGTGGCGACGTCCAGGGTTTCGCTGATCGGCGCATTCTGCAGCTGCGGCAGCGGGCGGCCCAGATCGGCCAGGTCGGCGGCGATGCTGTGGTAGCGGCGGCGCTCGGCCAAGTCCGGGAACAGCGCCGCCAGCTCGGGATTGTCATACAAAGCGTCGGCATCGCGCAGGAAACGATACTGCGCCTCCAGGAAGCGGCTGTAATTCTCGCGGTTGGCGAAGGGCTGATTGGCCATGATGCGCTGGTCCAGCTGCTCATGGATGGCGTGAGTGCGGGCTTTCAGATCCTGGGTGCGGGTGGTGTCGATTACGCTGCTCATTCTGGGATTTCCTGTTGAATCGCCTCCCGCCGCTGGCGGGAAGGAAAGTGAGGCGCTGGCGGATGCAGGCCGGCCGACGCATAAAACGTAATGATAACCATTTTTATTTGTTATCAAAAGCAGGAATTCGCCGCCTCCCGCATCGCCCTGGCGCAAGGCAGGTCAGGCGGTATGAAGGCAATAGAAGCAAGTCGACTCGAGAAACAGAAAAGCAAAAGGCCCGATCAGAAGATCGGGCCTGGCGCGTGAATTCTTGGTGGGTCGTGCGGGATTCGAACCTGCGACCAACGGATTAAAAGTCCGCTGCTCTACCAGCTGAGCTAACGACCCATGGGGTAATGCCGTGTCGGGGGTATGCAGGGATGGTGGTGGGTCGTGAGTGGCTCGAACACTCGACCTACGGATTAAGAGTCCGCTGCTCTACCAACTGAGCTAACGACCCATCCTAAACTGCATTGACAACAGAATTGAACTTGAACCGGCTATCTATCAGCATGGCTGAAGAAAAAAGCTTGTCTGGATGGTGGGTCGTGAGTGGCTCGAACACTCGACCTACGGATTAAGAGTCCGCTGCTCTACCAACTGAGCTAACGACCCGTCCGGTACAGGCTAATGCACTATATCAAGTTTTCTCTGGTGGGTCGTGCGGGATTCGAACCTGCGACCAACGGATTAAAAGTCCGCTGCTCTACCAGCTGAGCTAACGACCCAAGCGAGAGACCGCAACTATAATGAAACGCTTTATTGCAGTCAAGCCTAACGCAAAGATTTTTTTCAGCCGCCAAGGCCAGGCGGGAACGAAACGATTGCATCGACAGTCATAGGTCAACAGGAAATCAAGCCGCTCCGCCCCTTGAAACCACGCTGTCCGATACCCATGTCAGATAAGCGGGCAAGCCCGATGCGACAGGCAAGGCGATGATTTCCGGCACCTCGTACGGGTGCAGCTGCAGCAGCCTCGCCTCTAGCGCCGGATAGGCGTCGCGGCGGGTCTTGATCAACAGCGGCACCTCGTCCGCCTGTTCCACCGCGCCCTGCCAGCGGTATACCGAACGGCAAGGCGCCAGAATATTGACGCAAGCGGCCAACCGCTCGCTGACCAGCGTTGCCGCAATCTGTCCCGCCAGCTGCGAATCGGGTACATTGCAGACAACCATTAAACATTCGCCAGATGGAAAAGAATTCACGATGCGCGCACTCCCCTTGTTGTTGCTGATCTACCCGTTCGCCGAAATCGCCGCGCTGGTGGCGCTGGCCGATCACATCGGCGGACTCGCGGTATTCCTGCTGGTGCTGCTGTCCTCGCTGCTCGGCCTGTGGATGCTGCGCAACCAGAAACTCGGCGCCTTGCTGACCTTGGGCAGCGTGATGCGCCAGGGCGACAAGGTCTCGCTGTATTCTCTATTGTGGCCGCTGCGCTATGCGCTGGCCGGCCTGTTGTTCCTGCTGCCTGGCCTGCTCAGCGACATCGCCGCCATCCTGCTGCTGCTGCCGCTGAAAGGACCGGATATCCAGCTGCGCACGCCCGGCGCCGGCCCCAGCGCCGGACCCGGACCGGCCGGAAACAGCGACATCATAGAAGGCGAGTACAGCCGGGTAGACCAGCAAACGCCGCCGGGCCGCCGCATTCAGTGAAGGCCGAACAAGGCCAGCACTGCGGCGGCGTCGAGATCGCACTGGATCTCCACCACCTTGTGCCGGTTCTTGTCGCCGGATAGCAGAGTGACGTCGCGCTTGGCCACGCCAAAGCGCTCGGCCAACCAGGCCAGAAGCGCGGCATTGGCCTTGCCGTCCACCGGCGGCGCTGCCAGGCGGATCTTCAGGCAGTCGCCATGCTCGCCAGCCGCTTCGGTCTTCTTGGCGCCGGGCTGCACATGCAGCGTCAAGCGCACGCGGCCAGCTTGGCACGACAACCAAGGTTTCATCGCCATTTCCTGTCAAAAACGGGGAGTGTAGACCAAAACGCGGCCAGGCTGCACGGCCGCCACACCGGAGAAAAGTATGGATATCGGTATCAACGAGCAAGATCGCCAACACATCGCAGATGGCCTGTCCCGTCTGCTGGCCGACAGCTACACCCTGTACCTGAAAACCCATAACTTCCACTGGAACGTCACCGGGCCGATGTTCAACACCCTGCACCTGATGTTCGAGACCCAGTACAACGAGCTGTCGCTGGCGGTCGATGCCATCGCCGAGCGCATTCGCGCGCTGGGCCACTACGCGCCGGGCAGCTATGCCGACTACGCCCGCCTGACCTCCATCGCGGAAGCCGCCGGCACGCCGCCCAAGGCAGATGACATGATCCGCCAGCTGGTGGAAGGCCACGAAACCATCTGCCGCACCGCCCGCAGCATCTTCGAAGTCGTCGAGCGCGCCAGCGACGAACCCAGCGCCGACCTGCTGACCCAGCGCCTGCAAGTCCACGAGAAAACCGCCTGGATGCTGCGCAGCCTGCTGGAAAAATAAGCGTCCGCCGCACACCGCCCGACGCCGCGCCTCGCGCGGCGTTTTCACGCGCGTCCGTGCTACACTCCGGCAAAGTCCGGAAACTTTACATGGCTGACCATCTGCACTGCTCTCGCCCCCTCGCGCCCAACAACCGTCCGCTGTGGCTGATGGTGGGCGTGTCGCTGCTGGCGCACGTCGCGCTGTTGAGCCTGTTTGGCGCGGCGCCGTCCGCGCCGCCTCCGGCCGCCTCCGGCCCGCTGCAAATCAGCCTGCGGCCACGGCATCTGCCCGCCCCCGCCGCGCCGGTCACCGAACGGGTCGCGGAAGACAACCGCCAGGGCGCCGGCAATACCGCGGAGCCGCGCCAGCTGATCAGCCGCAGCGACCCGCCGAAACCGGCCGCCTCGCCCGCGCCGCCGCCGCAACAGCAAACCGCGCCGCTCACGCCCATCACCCGCCCGACGCCCAACGCGGCCCAGCTGGCATCGACGCCGCCCAGCGCGACGGTCAGCACCGGCTCGCTGCTGGCCCAGGTGGGCGCGCTGTCGCGCAGCGGCGACAACGCCGCGGCCGACAATGGCAAGGAAAGCGGCCAACCCGGCGACAATCTGGGCGAAGCCGCGCGCGGCTACCCCTGGGCGCGTTATCAGGCGGACTGGCGGTTGAAAGTGGAACGGATAGGCAATCTGAATTATCCGGACGAAGCGCGCCGCCTCGGCCTGCACGGCGCGGTGACGCTGGAGGTGACGATAGCGGCCGACGGCAGCCTGCATGGCATGCGCGTCAGCCGCTCGTCCGGCACGCCGGTGCTGGACCAGGCCGCCCAGCGCATCGTCGAACTGGCCTCGCCGTTCGCGCCGTTTCCCTCTTCCCTGGCCGCGCGCAACCCGACGCTGCGCATCAGCCAGAAGTTCGTTTTCACCCGCGACAACCTGTTGTCCAGCCATTGAACAAGGATGCATCATGTTTGAAGTCAACCGCAGCCTCGCGCTGTTGCGCCCGCAGGCGCCGTTTCTCGCCTGGCTCAAGAGCCTGCCCGGCGCCATCGACCCGCAGCTGACGCTGGAGGCGCTGGCCGCCGACTGCAACGCGCTGCTGATTCCGCCGGCCGACGACGCCGACGCCGCGCGCGGCTTCGTGCTGCAAAGCTACCGCCAGCTGTTCGAGGCTGAACTGGCCGACTGGTGCGAAGACCAAAGCCTGTGGCCGCAGAACATCAGCCCGAACCTGTTCCAGCAATGGTTCAAGCTGGAAATCCACTCGGTGCTGACCGACCTGGCGACGGAGCCGTTGGAACGCGAAGCCTTCGTGCCGCTGGACCTGGACGGCCGCGGCGACTAATCGCCACACACACAACAAAGGGGAAACACATGGCACATCACACCCGGATCAAGGTCCGCGGCTATCATCTGGACCTGTTCGGCCACGTCAACAACGCGCGCTACCTGGAGTTCCTGGAAGAAGCGCGCTGGAACTGCTTCGAGGACAGCGGCACGCTGGCGCAATTCCTGCAAAGCGGCCTGGGCCTCGCCGTGGTCAACATCAATATCGACTACGCGCGCCCGGCCACCATGGGCGAAATGCTGCTGATCGAAACCGCCGTCAAGTCGATAGGCAACCGCAGCGCGGTGATCCACCAGCGCGTGCTGCTCGACGGCACCGACACCCTGGTCGCCCAGGCCGACGTCACCTTCGTGGTGTTCGACACCCGCGCCGGCAAGGCCGTGGTGCTGGAAGGCCCGTTGAAGGACGCGCTGGAATTGATACAGGCCCAGTCGGCCTGAAACGAAGGCGGGAACGCGAGATGAAGAAAGGTTTGCTGATCCTGGCGGCGCTGCTGATCGTGGCCGGCGTCGCCTACTCCGTGCTGTTTGCGCGCCAGGCCGCGCCGGAAGTGAAACTGACCTCGCTGGCGGGCGTCACCACCAGCACTTCGGCGTTGAAAGGCAAGGTGGTGCTGGTGAACTTCTGGGCCACCAGCTGCCCCGGCTGCGTAGAGGAAATGCCGGAGATCAAGAAGCTGCACCAGGAGTACGCCGGCAAGGGGCTGAACGTGCTGGCGGTGGCGATGAGCTACGATCCGCCCAACTACGTGCAAAGCTTCGTCGCCAAGAACCAACTGCCGTTCTTCGTCGCGCTGGACACCCAGGGCGAGGCGGCCAAGGCCTTCGGCGACATCCAGCTGGCGCCCACCACTTTCCTGATCGACAAGCAGGGCAAGATCATCAAGCGCTACGTCGGGGTGATGAACTTCCCGGAAGTGCGCAAGCTGATCGAGCAGCAGCTGTAATCATCAGGAATCAGGCGGAAACCCCTGACCAAGCGCGGCAAGCGTAGCGGCGCGAGGGAATCAGGGCGTTCCGCCGACCTACTCTTATCCAATTTCTTAACATTCAGGAACGAAGCAATGCCAGGAAGAGATTTTGATTGGGATAAATATTTCTTTACAGCAAGCTTTGCAACAATTCGAGAGGCCTCGCCAGAGCTAGGCTGTCGACGTCCACCAACAACATATAGCCCCGATCACAAATTGCTTTATCTATCGTCGCAGGACTATCACGTAGAAGTTGACGACCTAGAACAACTACAGGAAGTACTAAAAGCAATTGGTGAGTCATATGCCAATGCAGTTTCATCAAAACATCTCAACCACTTCAATGCTTATATTACACAAAAAGATTTCGAAATCATTTGCCATCATTTAGCTGATCTCGAAGATTCATCTGAATTCTCAGACCCCGATGCGTTACTTAAAGAATATCTAAGCTAGTCTATGAAGCCGCCAGGCGGAACGCCCGGCTTTAGCCGGGCTTCCGCCCTACCGGCATACCGCGCAAGCCGGATCGCGCGGCACCCGTATCTGTTTGAAGCCGCCGCCCAGCGCGTCGTACAGCGTCAGCTTGCCCAGCGCCGGCACCATTCCCGCCAGAAGCTTGACCGCCTCTACCGCCTGCAGGCTGCCGATCACGCCGACCAAGGGCGACAGCACGCCAAACATCGCGCATGGGCCGTCGCTGGCCTCGCCCTCGTCCGGGAACAGGCAGTGATAGCACGGCGAGGCCGCGTCGCGGCTGTCGAATACCGCCAGCTGGCCGGAGAAACGCACCGCCGCGCCGGACACCAGCGGCACACGCGCGGCCACGCAGGCGCGGTTGACCGCGTGGCGAGTGGCGAAGTTGTCCGAGCAGTCCAACACCAAATCGTGCGCCACCACTTCCTCGACCAATCGCTCCCCCAACAAACGTTCGGCCAGCGGACGAACTTGGATGGACGGATTCAGGGCCAGCATGCGCCGCGCGGCGGATTCGGCCTTGCCCTGGCCCAGGCTGGCCGTGTCATGCGCGATCTGCCGCTGCAGATTGGACAGCTCCACCGCGTCGTCGTCGACGATGGTGATGCGGCCGACGCCGGCGCTGGCCAGATACAAGGCCACCGGCGAGCCCAGGCCGCCGGCGCCGACGATCAGCGCCCGCGACGCCTGCAATCTGCGCTGGCCGGCGATGTCGATTTCCGGCAGCAGAATATGGCGGCTATAGCGCAGCAGCGCCGCGTCGTCGAGATCGTGCTCGGATTCCATATGAGGCTCCAAATGCGAAACGCCAGCCCTGGGGCTGGCGTCGATAAGCGATTGCGCGTCAGGAGAGCCGCAAAGCGTCTGAGGCAAGGCGCGCCGAACCGGGCTCGGCAAGGAGGCGCGACGCCGCATCAGACGTTTTGCCTTACTCCTCCGCCACCTTGCGGGCGAACTTGATGCCCAGCTGCTTGAGCTTGCGGTACAAGTGCGTGCGCTCCAGGCCCACTTTCTGCGCCACCCGGCTCATATTGCCGTTTTCCAGCGAGATGTGGTACTCGAAGTAGCGGCGCTCGAGCTGTTCGCGCAGTTCGCGCAGCGGGATGTTGAAGTCGAAACCCGACTCTTCCACCGGCTTTTCGTGGCGGAACTGCGCCAGCACCTTGTTGACCTCGGCGGCGTCGATCTCGTCGGATTCAGCGGTCAGCGCCAGGCTCTTGATGATGCTGCGCAGCTGTTCCAGGTTGCCCGGCCAGTCATACTGGCGCATCGCGTTCAGCGCGGCGGTGGTCAGCTTGCGGCCCGGCACCTGCTTGGACTCCACCAGCTCCACCAGAATCTGCTCGGCGATGAAGGTGATGTCCTCGGCATGCTCGCGCAGCGGCGGAATCGGCACGATGACGCTGGACAGCGCGGTCAGCAGGCGGTTGTCGCACTCCGGGTCCACCAGCAGCTCCTGCAGCGGGCGGCTGCAGGAACAGATCAGGCGCACATTGAAGCGGTCCAGCTTGGACAGCAGGAACAGCAGGCCCTGCTGCACGCGGCGGCTGTACTGGCCGATCTCCGGCAGGTACAGCACGCCGTTGTTGGCCTTCTGCAAGAGCTCCAGCGGCGCGTCGGCCAATTGCTCCAGCTTGGCCGGCGTCACCCAGGGCGTATTGCCCTGGTGGAAAAAGCGCGCCACCAGCTCGAAGCCGGAACCGGATTCGCCGGTCAACAGCACCGGCGACTTGACCTTGGCCACGCGCTCCAGCTGGCGCTTCAGTTCCTGGATAGGCTCGCTGCGTCCCAGCTTGTCCAGGTTCAGCGAGGTATTGGCCTGCATGTCGCCGTATTTCAGCGCGCGCTGCACCGTGGTCAGCAGCTTCTGCAGGGCGATCGGTTTCTCGAGGAAGTCGAATGCGCCGATGCGGGTGGCCTCCACCGCGGTGTCGATGCTGGCATGGCCGGACATCATGACCACCGGCATGTTCAGCAAGCCGGACTTGGCCCACTCTTTCAGCAGGGTCACGCCGTCGCAGTCCGGCATCCAGATGTCGAGCAGCACCAGCGCGGGCCGCGTCTGGTTGCGCAACTGCCGAGCCACCTCGGCATTTTCCGCCAGGGCCACGGTATAACCTTCGTCCTGCAGGATCTCGGAGAGCAGTTCTCGAATACCGATCTCGTCGTCCACAATCAAAATATCGCTGCTACGCATTAGGCCTCCAGCAATGGCAGGGAAAGAAGGACGCGCGCGCCTTGCCGTTCGGCATTCCCCAAAATGACCTGTCCATGGTGCTCTTCCATAATCTTCTTGACCACGGCCAGTCCGAGACCGGTGCCCTTGGCTTTGCTAGTCACATAAGGCTCGAACGCACGCCGCAGGATGTCCGGGCCAAAGCCGGCCCCGTTGTCCTCGACGCAGACGAGCGCGTTTCCTTCTTCTTGTCGGCTGCTAATTTGAATCATCGGGATGCCAACGTCAAGGACTGCATCCTGGGCGTTCTGCATCAGGTTGTGCAGCACCTGGCGCAGCAGGGCGGCATCTCCCATGATCATCAGCGGCATATCGTCCAGCGCAATCTTAACAGCAGGATTGGATTCGTAAAGAGTCATCACTTCTCGAATCACCTGATTGAGATCAAGTTTGACCAGTTTGATCTTGGGCGCGCGGGCATAATCGCGGAAAGCGTCCACCATGCTCTTGAGCGCGCCCACCTGTTTGATGATGGTATCGGTGGAACGTTTCAGCATGTCAGCATCCGGGCCTTCCAGCTTGTCGGCCAGCTTCATCGCCAGCCGTTCGGCCGATAGCTGGATAGGCGTCAGCGGATTGCGGATCTCATGCGCCAGCCGCTTGGCCACCTCGCCCCAGGCCGCGTCGCGCTGGGCGCGGGCCAGTTCGGTGATGTCGTTGAACACCAGCACGTAGCCGTCGCTGGAGTGCTCCGGCAGCCGCGCGCCGCGCACCAGCAGGATGCGCTCGCCCTGGCTGGTTTCGTAATTCAGCTGGGTCTGCCAATCGGTTTCGACGTCGCTGTCTGCATGCTGCATCACCGTTTCCACCAGCGGCGTCACCGCCGGCATTTCCTGCCCCCACTCCGGGAAACGATGTTCCGCCAGACGGCCGAACTCCACGCCCAGAATGCGCGAGGCGCTGCTATTGGCGGCGCGGATCTGCCAATCGCCGCCAAAGGCGATGACGCCGGCCGACAGGTTGGCCAGTATGCTTTCCAGATAAAGCTTGCCGCCCTCCAGCTCGCCGCGGCTTTTTTCCGCCTGCTGCCGCGCCTCTTCCAATTGCTGCGTCATGCGGTTGAACAGCGTGGTCAGCATGCCCAGCTCGTCGCGCCGATACACCGGATGGCGCTTGGAAAAATCGCCCTGCGCCACGGCGCGGGTGCCGGCGGCCAGCTCGGACAGCGGAGCGGACAAACGCTCGGACAGAAACAAGGCGAAGGCCAGCGCGGCCGTCAGCGCCAGCAGCACCGCCAACGCCAGCGTCAGCATGTAGAAAGTGCGCAAGCCATGACGCGCCAACAGCAGCTGGCGGTATTCGGAACGGGCGCTCTCGATCTGCTCGGCGTCGCGGCTGATGTCGGCCGGCGCGGCCTGGCTCAATTGCAGCACCCGGGTTTCCTCGCCCGGCGTGCGGTAGGCCACCAGCACCCGCAGCGACAGCCCGCTATTGCCATCGTTTTCTATGGTTTGCTGCGGATGTTGCAAACGCACGCCGCGCAGGGCTTCATGCGTCAGCGGCATCGGCTTGCCGGCGCCGGAAAACGCCACCATCTGGCCGCTGCCGCGGTTGAATACGGCGATCTCGGTCAAGCCCAGTTGATCGCGCAAGCGGTTCAGCCGGTTCTGCAATTGCCCATCCGGCAGCGCCGCCACTTCTTCCTGCACCAGCCGTCCCTTGCGGCCGACATCGTCCAGCACGTAATTAAGCGCGCTGCGGCCCAGCACCAGGCCGCGGTCCAGCGCCGCCTCGACTTTCACGTCGAACCAGCTTTCGATGCTGCGCGTCAGGAATTGGGCTGAAACCGTGAACACCAACAAGCCCGGCACCAGCGCCACCCCGGCGAACATCATCGCCAGCTTTTGCGTCAGTTTGGCGCCGAACACGCGGTTTTTCACCCGCTGCCGCAAGCGCAGCAACTGGCGCGCCACCACGCTGAGCAGCGCCAGCAACAGCAGGCTGTTCAGACCGAACACCCACCAGTAGTAGTCGTTGAGTTTGGAGGCGTTGCCGGTGGCCACCGCCAGCAGATAGAGCAGGATCGCCCCGACGGTCGCCATCGCGATGGAGGCGTAGCGCATCAGTTGGCGTCCTTGACGTCGAGCTTGATCCAGTCCGACTCCAACGTCCAGTCGTCGGAGCCCAAGGCATTCATCTGAAACGGTTTGGGCAGCTCGCTGATATCCAGCAGCAAGCGGACTTGGCCGGCCACATTGCCGGGCTTCTTCGGGTCAAGCGTGCCGGCATTCAGCACGCGCCAGCCCTGAATCGCGCCGATGGAGGCCAGCGCCTCGCGCAGAGTAGGATAGTAGTTGGACAGACTGCCGATGCTGACGCGGTAACGTCCGGTCAGCGGCTGATACGCCAATTTGAAGCCGATCTGCGCGTGCGGATCGAACCACTCGCGCAGGCTGAGATAATAAGCGGTGGTGCGCGGCTTGGTCAGCTGGAACTCCAGCCGGAAACCGAGCACCACCCCCTGCTGCAGCGCCTCGTTCAGGCTGGGCGTCAGCCGCGTCAAAAAGCGCGTGCTGACCGACAGCGTGCCGTCCGGCATCACTTCGGCCTCGGCCCGGCGCGACGCGATGGTATCGGCCCAGGCGGCGGTCGCCAGACAGCACAGCAGCAGCCCAATCAGGCTAATGTTTTTCAAGCAGCGCGTAATAAAAGCCGTCATGACGCTCACAGGGCAATAGTTGCTCCTCTTTCAGACGCACCGCATCCGGGTGGCGCCGCAGGAAGCTCTCCAATTGCTGGCAGTTTTCTTCCGGAAAAATCGAGCAGGTAGCGTATAGCATTTTCCCGCCGCTGGCGAGCAGCGTCCACAGCGCGTCGGCCATCGCCGCCTGCTGCAGGCCAAGCACCGCGAAATCGCCGGGACGGCGCAGCCATTTGATGTCCGGATGGCGGCGCACCACGCCCGAGGCGGAACACGGCACGTCGGCCAGGATGCGGTCGAACGGCCGTCCGTCCCACCAGTCCTGCGGCCGCGCCGCGTCGGCCTGGCGCAGCTCGGCGTTCAGACCCAGCCGCTGCAGATTGTCGCCCACCCGGGCGAGCCTGGCCGCGTCGATGTCCAGCGCGGTCAGTTCGACATCGGCCAGCTCCAGCATGTGGCCGGTCTTGCCGCCTGGCGCGGCGCAGGCGTCCAGCACGCGCAAGCCGGGCTGCAGGTCCAACCAGTGCGCCGCGCGCTGCGCGCCCTCGTCCTGCACCGACACCGCGCCGTCGGCGAAGCCGGGCAGATCGCGCACCGCCACCGGCTTGGCCAGTTGCACCGCCTCGTCGCCCAGCGCGCTGGCTTCCATGCCGGCCGCGGCCAGCTGCGCCAGATACTCCGCCGCCGAACCCTCGCGGCGATTGACCCGCAGCGTCAGCGGCGGATGGGCGTTGCTGGCGGCCAGCACCGCCTGCCATTGCTGCGGGTAGGCCTCGCGCAGCCGCGCCACCCACCAGTCCGGGTGATTGGCGGCGGCCACGTCGTCGCGCGCGGCGGCGTCCAGGATTTCGTCGCGGCGGCGCAGGAAGTTGCGCAGCGCGCCGTTGACCAGACCCTTGAACTTGCCGCGGGCGATGCCGCTGGCCGACGTCACCGCTTCGTTCACCACGGCGTAAGGCGCGGCGCGGGTGTGCTGCAGCTGATACAGCGCCACCAATAGCAGGCGCTCCAGTTGCGGCTCAGGCAGCGGCCGCGGCACCAGTTGGCGCAGGCAGTGGCGCAGCACGCCGAGGTGGCGCAGGCTGCCGTAGCTCAAGTCCTGCAGCGCGCCGCGCTCGGCCGGCGTCAGCTGTTCTTGCTGGCGCTGGGCGTCGGCCAGCGCGTCGGTCAGGGTGGTGCCGGCCTCGATGCGGCCCAGGATGTCGGCCGCCAGCCGCTGGATGTGATGCATGTGGATTCTTTCGATGAAGCAAGGCCAGTCCGCGGTGGACTGGCCTGGGGTCGGATACTCAATATATGCGTTCAGTAGACGCCGCGCGCCATGTCGTTCAGCCGCGCGATGCGTTCTTCGGTATGCGGGTGGGTGCGGAACAGGTCGCCTACGCCGCCCCCGCCGGACAGCGGGTTGATGATCATCATCTGCGCGGTTTCCGGATGGGCTTCGGCTGTCGGCATGGCGATGCCGCGGGCGTAGTACTCGATCTTCTGCAAGGCCGAGGCCAAGGCCAGCGGGTCGCCGGAGATCTCGGCGCCGCCGCGGTCGGCTTCGAACTCGCGGGCGCGCGAGATCGCCATCTGGATCAGGCTGGCCGCCACCGGGGCCAGAAAGGCCACGGCCAGACGCGGCAGCAGGCCCACCGGCTGGCCGTTCTCGTCGCGGCCGCCGAAAAACATGGCGAAGTTGGCCAGCGCGGAAATCGCCCCGGCCATGGTGGCGGAAATGGTCGAGATCAGCGTGTCGCGATGTTTGACGTGCGCCAGCTCATGCGCCATCACGCCGCGCAGTTCGCGGTAATCCAGCATGCGCATGATGCCGGTGGTGGCGGCCACCGCGGCGTTTTCCGGATTGCGCCCGGTGGCGAAGGCGTTAGGCTGCTCCTCGTGGATCACGTAGACGCGCGGCATCGGCAGGCCGGCGCGCTGCGCCAGTTCCGCCACCATGGCATAGAATTCCGGCGCGCTGTTGGCGTCGACTTCCTGCGCGTTGTACATCGACAGCACCATGCGGTCGGAATTCCACCAGGCAAACACATTCATGGCACCGCCGAACAGCAAGGCCAGCATCATGCCGCCCTTGCCGCCTATCATGCCGCCGATCAGGGCGAACAGCGCCAGGATCGCCGCCATCAGCACCGTGGTCTTCAACCAGTTGTCGTTCATGCTCTCCCTCTCGAAACCCGCTTGACAATCAAACAGATGCTTGGAGTCTCATCCCCCCAGCCGGGTTCCCGCCAGGCTGGCGCGGCCGGCGACAAAGTCGCGCGCGGCCAGCCGCTTGCCGCCGGCCGCCTGCAGCACGCTGACGCGCACCAGGCCCTCGCCGGCGCCCACCAGCACGCCGTCGGCGTCGGCCGCCACCACCACGCCGGGTTCGGCCCGGCCGGCTTCGGCGCTGGCCATCCACAGCTTCAGCGGCTCGCCGTTCAGCGAGGTGAACGCGCCCGGCGCCGGGTTGTAGGCGCGAATGGCGCGGGCGACGTCCGCCGCCGGCAGCGTCCAGTCGATCTCGGCCTCGGCCTTGCTGAGCTTCTGCGCGTAAGTGACGCCGTCTTCCGGCTGCCGTTGCGGGACGACTTCATCCAGGCGGCCCAAGGTTTCGACGATGGCTTGCGCGCCGCAGGCGGCCAGCTTGTCGTGCAGCGTGGCGGCGGTTTCGTCGTCGGCGATGGCCACCGGGTGGATGCTCAGCATGTCGCCGGTATCCAGGCCCACGTCCATCTGCATGATGGTGATGCCGGTTTCATGGTCGCCCGCCAGGATGGCGCGCTGGATGGGCGCCGCGCCGCGCCAGCGCGGCAGCAAGGAGGCGTGGATGTTCAGACAGCCGCGCGCCGGGATGTCCAGCACGTCCTGCGGCAGGATCAGGCCATAGGCGGCCACCACCATCAGCTCGGCGCCGACGTCGCGCAGCATCTGCTGCGCCTCCAGATTGCCGCGCAGCTTTTCGGGCTGGGCTACGCGCAGGCCATGCGCCAGCGCCACTTCCTTGACCGGACTGGGCTTCAGTTTCATGCCGCGGCCGGCCGGGCGGTCCGGCTGGGTCAGCACCAGGGCAATCTCATGCCCAGCGGCGATCAGCGCGCGCAGCGCGGCGGCGGCGAATTCCGGCGTACCGGCAAAAATCAGTTTCATTATTCATCCCTGGCAACGACAACGGCGCCGTCCCGCAGCGCCGTTGGTCGCCGGCCTGCGGCCGGTCTTACATATTCTGCTTTTCGCGCTTCTTCAGCTTGCTCTTGATGCGGTTCTGCTTCAGCTGCGACAGCCGCTCCACAAACACCACGCCGTTCAGGTGGTCGATCTCATGTTGGATGCAGATCGCCAGCAGGCCATCGGCCTCCAGCTCGAACGGCTTGCCGTCGCGGTCCTGCGCCTTCACCTTGACATGCTCGGCGCGGGTCACCTTGTCGTAGATGCCGGGCACCGACAGGCAGCCCTCTTCGTAGACGGTCTCACCGTCCTTCTCCACGATTTCCGGGTTGATGAACACCCGGCGCTCATCGCGCTCTTCCGAGATGTCCATCACCACCAGCCGGTAGTGGTAGTCCACCTGGGTGGCGGCCAGGCCTATGCCCTTGGCCTCGTACATGGTCTCGAACATGTCGTCGATCTGCTGTTGCAGAGCGGCGTCAAAGACTTCCACCGGCTTGGCCACGGTGTGCAGCCTGTCGTCCGGGTAATGCAAAATGTTCAACAGCGCCATCGCTATCATTCACTCCAAGTTGTCGTATCGCCGCGCCCGCGTGGATAATAGAGCGGTTCGGCGCAGCTTCGTTCAGCCCCCGGCCGCGGCGTCTGTCGGCCGGCATCAAGAATTGGAACCATTCATGCTTAAGCGCATTATATCGCTTGCCCTGGCTCTGGCGTTGTCCGTTACGGCATTCGCCGACGAATTGGCGATCAAGCCGGACGCGCCATCGCGCTACACCGTGGCCAAAGGCGACACCTTGTGGGGCATCGCCGGCCGTTACCTGAGCAGCCCGTGGCAATGGCCGCGCCTGTGGCGGATGAACCGCGAGCAAGTGCGCAATCCGCACTGGATCTATCCGGGCGACGTGCTGGCGCTGGACTACGTCAATGGCCAGCCCAGGCTGTCGCTGGCATCGGACGCGCCGCGCGAGGTCAAGCTGTCGCCGCAGGCCCGCGTCGAGGAGATCGACCAGGCCATCGCCAGCATCCCGGCCGAAGCCATAGAACCATTCATGGCGCGCCCGCTGATCGTCAATCCCGAACAATTCGCCCTGGGCCCCAAACTGGTGGCCGGCCCGGACGAGCGCCTCAGCCTGAGCCCGGGCGACCGCGTTTACGCCAGCGGCGTCAACGAGACCGGCAGCTGGCAGGCCTATCGCCTGGGCAAGACGCTGGTGGATCCGGACAGCCAGCAAGCGCTGGGGGTTGAAGCGGTATATGGGGGCGATCTGGTGGTAGACAAGCTGCGCGCGGACATCCAGACCTTGCGCATCCGCAGCGTCGCCGGCGAAGTGCTGGTAGGCGACCGCCTGGTGCGCGCGCCCAAGGAGTCCTTCGTCAATTATGTGCCCCATCCTGCCGAGGACGGCATGCACGGCAAGATCATCTCCAGCTACCAGGGCGTGGACGGCGCCGCGCAGTATTCCACGGTAGCAGTGAACCTGGGCAGCGCAGCCGGCGTGGAGCCGGGCATGGTGTTCGGCATATTCAAGAAGGGCGGCGCGATCGAAATCGCAGACGCCGCCGGCAAAAAGCGCCAGGCGCAGCTGCCGACCGAGCAGGCCGGCAAGCTGTTCATCTATCGCGTCTTCGACAAGGTGTCCTACGGCCTGGTGCTGGACAGCGCGGGCGCCATCTATGTCGGCGACGGCATCGCCCCGCCGGACGCCGAATGAGCCCGACGCCGCGCGCCTGGCTGCGGCTGGCGCTGACGCCCGGCATCGGCCCGGTTGGCTTCCTCAAGCTGATCGAGGCTTTCGGCTCGGCTGACGCGGCCGTGTCGGCCCGGCCGGCGCAAACCGAAAAGCTGATCGGCCGCGAAGCCGCCGAGGCGCTGCATGCCGATGCCGCGGCCGAGTCCGTGGATGCCGCGCTGGCCTGGTCCATGGGCGAGGGCTGCCACCTGATCACGCTGCTGGACGAGGACTACCCGCCGCAACTGGCCGAGGCCGCCTCGCCGCCGCCGCTGCTGTTCGCGCGCGGCCGGCGCGAACTGCTGGCGCGGCCGATGCTGGCCATGGTCGGCAGCCGCGCCGCCACGGCGCAGGGCAAGCGCAACGCCGAGGACTTCGCCGCCGCGCTGGCCGCGCACGGCTACACCATCGTCAGCGGCCTGGCCAGCGGCATCGACGCCGCCGCCCACCAGGGCGCGCTGGCGCATCCGGCCTCCACCATCGCCGTCATCGGCACCGGCATCGACCGCGTCTACCCGGCGTCCAACCGCCAACTGGCGCACCAGATCGCCGAGCGCGGCCTGATCCTGTCGGAGTTCGCGCTCGGCATCGGCCCGCTGGCGGGCAACTTCCCGCGGCGCAACCGCATCATCGCCGGCCTGGCCCGCGGCTGCCTGGTGGTGGAAGCCGGCACCGCCTCCGGCTCGCTGATCAGCGCCCGGTTGGCGATGGAAAACAACCGCGAGGTCATGGCGATACCCGGCAGCATCCACAACCCGCAGGCGCGCGGCTGCCACCGCTTGATCAAGGACGGCGCGCGGCTGGTGGAGAGCGTGGACGAGGTGCTGGACGAAGTGGGCCGGCTGTCCGCCGCGCCATCGACGCCGGCCGCGGCGTCGCCGCCAGCCTCGCCCTTATTGGACGCGATGGGCTGGGAACCGGTGCTGGCGGACGCGCTGGCCGACGCCGTCGGGTTGACGTCGGGGGAGGTTTACGCGATGCTGCTCGAACTGGAGCTGGATGGCCGGGTGGCCAGCGTGGCTGGCGGCCGCTTCCAGCGTCTGGCGCAAAACTGAACGCGCCGCGTTCAATCTCAGAAAACTAAGCCATGTTTGACGTACTCACCTATTTATTCGAGCAATACAGCGATCCGGCCGCCTTCGGCGACCGCAGCTCGCTGACCCGCCAGCTGAACGCCATCGGCTTCGAGGAGGACGAGATCGGCGAAGCCTTGGACTGGCTGGACAGCGTCAGCGAGGCCAGCGTCGAACCGTATCTGGGCGCCGACGACGGCAGCGGCATGCGCATCTACGCCGACAGCGAACTCGAGCATCTGCCGGCCGACGTGCGTGGCCTGCTGCAGTTCCTGGAGGACAACGGCGCCCTGACGCCTGCTCAACGCGAAATGGTGATAGATCGCTTGCTGGAACTGGACCACGAGGACCTGGACGTCAGCAACGCCAAACTGCTGGTGCTGATGGTGCTGTGGGCGCAACAGGCCGAATTGCCGATTCTGCTGGGCGAGGCGCTGCTGGAAGCGGTGCATGGCGAGCCAACCATGCAATAACTTGTCAGGCCCGGCCCGGCGGCTTAACATGCCGCCGATTGGTGAACCCCTTATTGTGTTCAAGAGCGCCCTTGCGCTCTTGTTTCGTTTGACGGATATAACAAGAAGTGTCGGCCGGGCGCGTCCGGCCTTGAATATTGCTGAAAAGATAATATGCCCACCAGCCTCCTGATCGTCGAATCGCCGTCCAAGGCGAAGACGCTGAAAAAATACCTTGGCCCGGACTTCGAGGTCCTGGCCTCCTACGGCCACGTGCGCGATCTGGTGCCGAAAAACGGCGCCGTCGATCCGGAAAAAGACTTCGCGATGAAGTACCAGCTGATCGCGCGCAACACCAAGCACGTGGACGCCATCGTCAGCGCCGTGCGCGAGGCTGATCACGTCTACCTCGCGACTGACCCGGACCGCGAAGGCGAGGCCATTTCCTGGCACCTGGTGCAGATCCTCAACAGCAAGAAACTGCTGAAGGACAAGACCGCCCAGCGCGTGGTGTTCCATGAGATCACCAAGAACGCGGTGCTGGATGCGATCCAGAACCCGCGCGCCATCGCCCAGGATCTGGTGGACGCGCAGCAGGCGCGCCGCGCGCTGGACTACCTGGTGGGCTTCAATCTGTCGCCGCTGCTGTGGAAGAAAATCCGCCGCGGCCTGTCCGCCGGCCGCGTGCAGAGTCCGGCGCTGCGCCTGATCTGCGAGCGCGAGAACGAGATCAAGGCCTTTGTGCAGCAGGAATACTGGTCGGTCCATCTGGACAGCCACAAGAGCCGCACCAAGTTCTCCGCCAAGCTGACCACGCTGGCCGGCGTCAAGCTCGACCAGTTCGCCCTCCCCAACGAAGCGGAGCAGGCTGCCGTGCTGTCCCGCCTCGAAGGCAAGCCGGCCCAGGTCGGCACCATCGAGAAGAAAAAGAAATCGCGCAGCCCGGCCGCGCCGTTCACGACCTCCACGCTGCAACAGGAGGCTGTGCGCAAGCTGGGCATGACCACCGACCGCACCATGCGCACCGCGCAGCAGCTGTACGAAGGCATGGACATCGGTCATGGCACCGTCGGCCTGATCACCTATATGCGTACCGACTCGGTGGTGCTGGCCAATGAGGCGGTGGAAGAAATCCGCGGCTACATCGGCCTGAAATGGGATGCCGACTTCCTGCCCAAGAACCCGGTGACCTACAAGAGCAAGGCCAAGAACGCCCAGGAAGCGCACGAGGCGATCCGCCCCACCTCCATCCTGCGCACGCCGGAAATGGTCAAGCCTTTCCTGACCACCGATCAGTTCAAGCTGTATGACATGATCTGGAAGCGCACCCTGGCCTGCCAGATGGCGCCAGCCAGATTCGACACCACCAGCGTGGACATCCTGGTGGGCGAAGGCGTGTTCCGCGCCAGCGGCCAGGTGCAAACCTTCGCCGGCTTCCTCGCCGTGTACGAGGAGGACGTGGACGACGCCGAGGACGAAGACAACGCCAAGCTGCCGCTGTTGACCGAGGGCGAAGACCTGCCGGTGGACAAGCTGTACGGCGAGCAGCACTTCACCCAGCCGCCGCCGCGCTATTCGGAAGCGTCCTTGGTGAAGGCGCTGGAAGAGTTCGGCATCGGCCGGCCGTCAACCTACGCCAGCATCATCTCGACGCTGAAGGACCGCGAATACGTGATCCTGGACAAGAAGCGCTTCCTGCCGACCGACACCGGCGACATCGTCAACAAATTCCTGACCGAGCACTTCTCGCAATACGTCGACTACAACTTCACCGCCAAGCTGGAAAACCAGCTGGATGAGATCGCCAGCGGCACGCGCCAGTGGGTGCCGGTGATGGACAGCTTCTGGAAGGGCTTCAAGAAGCAGATCGACGAAAAAGAGAGCATTTCCCGCGCCGAAGTCACCACGGAAAGCCTGGACGAAGCCTGCCCGAAATGCAGCAAGCCGCTGTCGATCAAGTTCGGCAAGCGCGGCCGCTTCATCGCCTGCACCGGCTACCCGGAGTGCGATTACACGAGAAACCTCGGCGAAACCGCAGAGCAGGCGGCGGAAGAGGCGGAAGCGCCGACCGTGATCGAAGGCCGCGTCTGCCTGGATTGCGGCGGCGAGCTGCACATCAAGAAGGGCCGCTACGGCAAGTTCATCGGCTGCGCCAACTACCCCAAGTGCAAGCATATCGAGCCCTTGGAGAAGCCGCGCGAAACCGGCGTCACCTGCCCGGAATGCAAGACCGGCCAGCTGATCGAACGCAAGAGCCGCTACGGCAAGCTGTTCTACAGCTGCAACACCTATCCCAAGTGCAAGTACGCCACGTGGAACCCGCCGATCGCCGAACCGTGCCCCAAGTGCAACTGGCCGATCCTGACGATCAAGACCACCAAGCGCCGCGGCACCGAGAAGGTATGCCCGCAGAAGGAATGCGGCTACGCCGAACAGATCGCGCCGCCGGAAGGCAAGGAATCCCCCGCTGCCGAAGAAGCGTAAACCCGCTCGCGCCATCGAGGCCGCTCTTGCCGGAGCGGCCTTTTTTGCGCCCGCCGTTGCGTTTTTGGCCTGCTCAAGCGCGCCTCGCCGGCATTGGCCTCAAGCCATCAGCATCGACAAGCTGTTGATTTTATTGCGATCCCTATCGCGCAGTGCGCTATGATCACGGAGAACTTGCCGCCGGACTTCCGGCGGCCCGCGCCGCCCAGGCATGCCGGACGCAACAGCCCTGCGCCGGCCGGCGGCGTTTTATTTTTGAGATCGCCGCATCATGAAATTCAGCAGCCACTTCCTGTTCACCGGCGCCGCCATCCTCACCCTGCTCGGCCTGGCCGGACACGAATACCTGATCCTGCCCGTCGCCTTCCTGCTCGCCTTCATCGGCCTGTCCGCCGCCGACCGCGAGCAGAACGCCGACATGGCCTCGCACGCCACCGCCATGCTGGTGCCCGCCTCGCAGCGTCCGCTGCTGCCGCTGGACGCCTTCCGCGGCCAGGACCTGATGTTCTACCGCGCCGGCAGCCCGGTATACCGCACGCTGATCGCGCGCGACTCGCGCTGGCAGCTCTTGGGCGAACAGGGCGAAGTCGCGGAGGAGCCCGGCTGCATCCGCGTCTATCCGGGCTATTTGTATCGCCGGCAGCGCTGATATTCAGGCGGCGTGGGCCGATTCGGTCTCGCGCATCTCGCGCGCCAGGAAGTAGTTCAAGGCCGTGCGCAGCACCGCGATGGCCCCGAGCTTGCCGATCTGGTCCCAGCTCGGCGCCACCGCGGTGGACAGGATGTCGGCCGCCAGCTGCAACTCCAGCGCCAGCGCCAAAAAGCGGGCGAAAGTCAGCCGCAGCTGGTTGTAATCGGGCCGCTGGCCGGACAGGGCCTGCCGCAGATAGCGGCCGGCCAACAGCAACACCCCGGCGGCGATCACCAAGGCGCCGCAGGCCTCCACGCCGAGTTTCAGCCATAGCACCAGGCTTTGCACCCACTCCTCCACACCGGCCTGCTGCGGGGATATCAGCATATCGCTCTCCTGTTCCAGACAAGACAAAGGCCCCGCCAGCGGCGGAGCCTTCTTGTCAGAACCGGATCTGCCAGATCGGTTCCCTTGGAGCCTGTTCACGACCTTTTAGGCTTTGCATCCGCTTCGCGGATAACCTTCTTCATAGCCGGGGCTGCCCGGCGAGCAGGGAGGGGATATTTGCTTGGCCAAATATCCCCTCCACCCCTAAAAGCCACCCTGCAAGCCTGGCCTTCGGCTTCCCGCCGGTTCCCGTCAGGCCCGAGGCGCGGCTGAACTCTCTGCGTGCGAATCGCTCGCAGGGCGAGGCGAAGCCTCGCACGTAGAGATTCGCTCAGCGATGCGCGCTAACGTCGCGGGACTCAAACATGCAGCCGCTTAAAACCTCGGGCCTGCCACCCGACGGCAGGCTTGAAGGGATGTGGGTGCATCGAAAACGTGTTTGTTCTTCACAAGCCAAGTCTAAAAGCCAAAGATCGTGAACACGTTCTTATGGCCTGTTCCAGATCTTAGCCAAACAACACGATGCCCCATACCAACGCCAGATTGATCAAGCCCAACAGCTGCGCCGCGCTGCCCATGTCCTTGGCGCGCTTGGCCAAGGGGTGGCGCTCCAGCGAGGTATGATCCACCGCCGCCTCGATGGCGGAATTCAGCAGCTCGATGATCAGCGTGGCCAGGCTGCTGGCCACCAGCAGCACGCGCGCCAGCGGCGTGGTGTGGACGATGAAGGCCAGCGGAATCAGCACCGCCGCCAGCAGCACCAGCTGGCGGAAGGCGTCCTCATGGCGGTAGGCGGCCCGCATGCCGTCCAGTGAATAACCCAAGGCATTGATCAGCCGGCGGATGCCGGTCTTGCCCTTGAACGGGCTCTCTTCCATTTTTCCCATTGCCACTCCCTGGCGGTGCCAGCCAGCCTCAGTGCTGGCAGCGGCGCTCCAGCGCGTCGAGGTACAGGCCGGCCACGTTGATGTCGGTCTGGTCCATGATCTCGCGGAAGCATGTCGGGCTGGTGACATTGACCTCGGTCAGATAATTGCCGATGACGTCCAGGCCGGCCAGCAGGATGCCGCGCTTCTTCAGCTCCGGCCCCACCGCCGCGGCGATCTCGCGGTCGCGCGCCGTCAGCGGGCGCGCCTCGCCGCGGCCGCCGGCCGCCAGGTTGCCGCGCGTCTCGCCGGCGGCGGGAATGCGCGCCAGGCAATAATCGACCGGCACGCCGTCTATCACCAGAATGCGCTTGTCGCCGTCGCGGATTTCCGGGATGTAGCGCTGCGCCATCACGGTGCGGCGGCCGCGCTCGGTGATGGTTTCAATGATCACGCTGAGGTTGGGGTCATTCGGCTTGACGCGGAAGATGCTGTCGCCGCCCATGCTGTCCAGCGGCTTGAAGATCGCGTCCTGGTGCTGGTTGACGAAGGCGCGCAGCCGATGCGACTCGGCGGTGATCATGGTCGGCGCGATGACCTCCGGGAAACGCAGGATGGCCAGCTTCTCGTTGAAGTCGCGCAAGGCCTGGCCGCTGGTGAACACCTTGACGCCCTGCTCTTCCGCCAGCGAGAACAGCTGCGACGCGTACAGGTATTCCATGTCGAACGGCGGGTCCTTGCGCATGACCACCGCGCTGAAGGCGCTCAGCGGCTGGCGCAGCTTCTGCCCCAACTTGTACCAGTGCGGACGCTCGTCGGTGACGGTCAGGTCCACCGCGTCCACCAGGATGCGGCCACCCTCCACCGACAGCTGGTGAGCCTCGGCGAAGCTGACGGCGTGGCCGCGGCGGTGCGCCTCCTCCATCATGGCGAAGGTGGTGTCCTTGTAGATCTTGAAATGTTCCAGCGGGTCGGCAATGAACAGGATGCGCATGGCGTTTCTCCTGCGAGGGTTATTCGGCGTCCGGATCGGTGGCTTCCAGCTCCAGCGCGGCGGCCAGCAGCGCCAACCGCGAAATCACGCCGTAGGCGTAGAAGCGGTTCGGGGCGCAGTCCGGCAGGCCCTTGCGGTCCGGCAGACACGGGGTTTCAAACGACAGCGGCACAAAGTGCATGCCCGGCGCGTTCAGGTTTTCGTCTATGCCGCGGCCGGTATGCACGCGGTAGAAACCGCCGACGACGAAGCGGTCCATCATGTAGACCACCGGCTCCGCCACCGCCTCGTTGACCGTCTCGAAAGTGTACACGCCTTCCTGCACGATCACCTCGGAGACCTCCAGGCCTTCCTTCACCACCGACATCTTGTTGCGCGCCTTGCGGTTGAGGCCGATCACCTCGTCCGGACTCTTCACGCTCATCACGCCCATGCCGTAGGTGCCGGCATCGGCCTTGACGATGACGAAGGGGTCGTTGTCGATGCCGTATTCGCGGTATTTGACGCGAATCTTGTCCAGCATCTGCGACACCGTCTCGGCCAGTTGCTCCTCGCCGGTGCGCGCGTGGAAATCCAGGCCGCCGCAGCTGGCGAAGTAGGGATTGATGGTCCACGGGTCGATCGAGATCAGCTTGGCGAACTCATTGCAGACCTTGTCGTAGGCTTCGAAATGATGCGTCTTGCGGCGTACCGCCCAGCCGGCATGCAAGGGCGGCAGCAGCGTTTGTTCCAGATTCTTCAGGATGTCGGGAATGCCGCCGGACAGGTCGTTGTTCAGCAGCACCACGCAGGGATTGAAGCCATCGGCCAGCACCAACCGGTTGCCGCGACGCTCCAGCGGCTCCAGCGTCAGCTTGTCGCCATTGGCCGTGGCCAGTTCGGTCGGCTCGGTGATTTCCGGATTCAGCGAACCCAGGCGGACCTTGAGGCCGGCCTGCTCGAAGATGTGCACCAGGGTGGCGACATTCTGCAGGTAGAAAGTGTTGCGGGTGTGGTTTTCCGGAATCAGCAGGATGCTGCGCGCTTCCGGACACACTTTGTCCACCGCGCTCTGCGCCGCCTGTACCGCCAGCGGCAGGAATTCCGGATTCAGATTGTTGTGGCCGCCCGGGAACAGGTTCATGTCCACCGGCGCCAGCTTGAAGCCGCTGTTGCGCAGGTCCACCGAACCGTAGAACGGCGTGGCGTGGGCATGCCATTGGCTGCGGAACCAGTGCTCGATCTGCGGCTGGGCGGCCAGGATGCGGCTTTCCAGCTCGTACAACGGAGCGGTGAGGGCGGTGGCCAGGTGCGGAACGGGTGGCATGATCTTCCCTTGGGCGTGTTTTAATCCACCTATGGTGGGGGTGGCGGCGCGCTTATTCAAGTGCGGCAAAACAAAAGGCACCGCGCGAGCGGTGCCTTGCAGATGAAGCGGCGGCGCTTACAGCGGCCATTCCTCGCCGTAAGCCTGCAGGTAGATATCCTTCAGCGAGTCCCAGTCGAAATAGTGGTTCTGGCAGCCATGCGTGGTGACCTTGATCGCGCCGATCACATTGGCCAGGCGGCCGGTGACCTTCCAGTCGATACCGCGGCTGATGCCCCACAGCAAGCCGGCGCGGAAAGCGTCGCCGCACCCCATCGGATCGACCGGCTTGATCGGCATCTGCACGCGCGGAATCAAGTGCACGGTGTCGTCGACATAGATTTCCGCGCCCTTGGAGCCGCGGGTGACGATCAGCGCCTTCACCTTCTTGCGCAGGTCGTCCACCGTCAGGCCGGCGCGTTCGCGCATCAGCTCGCTCTCGTAGTCGTTGATCGCCACATAGCTGGCCAGCTCGACGATCTCGCGGATCTCGTCGCTGGACAGCAGCGGCAGCTCCTGGCCCGGATCGAAAATGAACGGGATGCCCGCCGCCGCCAGCTCGCGCGAGTGCTGGATGAAGGCGGTGTAGCCGCCCGGCGACAGAATAGCCAGCTCGATCGGGTCCGCGATATCCGACACGTGGTTCTCGGTGGCGAAATCCATCGCGCCCGGATGGAAGGCCATCAGCTGGTTGCCGTCCTTGTCGGCAATGCCGAAGCATTGCGGGGTATACTGCTTGCGGATCAGGCGGATGAAGCGATCGTCCACGCCCACGCGTTTCAGGTGCTGACGGTACGGCTCGAAGTCCTCGCCGACCACGCCCATCACGATGGGCTTCTCGCCCAGCAAGCACAAGCTGTAGGCGATATTGCCGGCCATGCCGCCGAATTCGCGGCGCATCGTCGGAGCGAGGAAGGTGGTCGAGATCTTGTGCAGCTGATCCGGCAGGATCTGGCTGTCGAATCGGCCATGGAACGAGAACAGGGTATCGTATGCGAGCGCCCCGCAGACGAGGATAGACATGCCCACTCCGCAAAGTAATCAATCGAACATTTTAACATAAAGTTTATTTTTCGATCATCCCCGGATGCACGCAAGTTGCGGAAATCCAAGACAATTCCAATGACATCACAGGAAAAGCCGATGAACTCCAAACGCCTGTTCGCCTCCCTGCTCCTAGCCGCGCTGCCGCTGGCCGCCCAAGCCGCCCCCACGCTGGAGCAAAGCCGCTTCGCCGACCTCGACGCCAAGCCGGTGGCCATGTCCGCCTACAAGGGCAAGGTGACGGTGCTGAATTTCTGGGCCACCTGGTGCGGCCCGTGCCGCGAGGAAATGCCGATGTTGAACGGCTTGCGCAAGAAGCTCGCGCCCAAGGGCGTGGAAGTGGTGGGCGTGGCGCTGGACAACAAGGAGCAAGTGGCGCCCTTCGTCAAACAGCTGAAGATCGGCTACCCCATCCTGCTGGGCAACGACGACACCTTGGACCTGATGCGCAGCCTGGGCAACAAGACCGGCGGCCTGCCTTACACGCTGGTGCTGGACCGCAGCGGCAAGGTGGCCGCCACGCTGACCGGCAAGCTGGACGAGAAGAAGCTGGAAGCGGCGGTCAAACCGTATCTGTAAGCCGGCGTTCCGCCGCATCGGCCATGATGGCGGAACGCCCGGCCGTGCCGGGCTTCCGCCCTACTTGGCCACTCTTTTCAGCGCGATTTGCGCCAGCACCTCAGCCATCTCCGCCGGCGCCTCAGGCTCCAGCAGCCAATAGCGCCGGCAATCGTCGGTGCGGCCCATCCAGCCGCCCTCGACGAGCTCGCGGCGGATCAAGACATGGTCGCCGAAGGCTTCCAATGCACGGATGGCCAGGTTGACCGCCGGCTCATCCCATTCCTCGCCGCGCGGCAAACCGAACCATAAGGCCCATAGGCAGGCGCGCTGCTCGCTGAATTTCTTCGGCCAACGGATCAAGCGGCCCTGTTCGTCGAAATGGCGCAGCAATCGCTGTGTCGGCACGGACACGACGACCGGTCCCGCGGCTGGCGGGCGATCATGCTCGGCGCGCAAATGCTGGAAATTCTGGAAGCCGGCGGCGCGCGCCAGCATATTGAGGATTTGCAGATGGCCGGGCGGCTGGGCCTGATCGGCCCATTGCTGTTTCAGGGAGCGGGCCAGCGACGAGATGTCGCTGCTGTAAAACGGATAGTGCGGGCGAGACATGGTTCGAATCCTGTCTGCGTGCCAAAGTCGGGAAAGACTGCCGCGGTCGCCGTTGCGGCCTGGCACGAGGTTCGAGCCAAGCGTGGAAAGTATCCTGCTGCCAAGACAGGTTTAGCGTGGCGAAATCGCCGGCGACGCCTGGGTGAACTGTTGACCCGCCGCCATGCTATCACCGCGTCATGGCTTTGCAAAGCCTGTAGCGCGGGCTGGCGCCACGCGCCCTGCCCACCCTTCACTCCTCACGTCCACGCAGCGACAAAAGAAAAGCCGACGCGAGCGTCGGCTTTTCATGGCGGCGATCAGGCGATCAGGCCAGCTTGCCGTGGCACTGTTTGTACTTCATGCCGCTGCCGCAGGGGCAGGGATCGTTGCGGTTGATGCGCAGGCCTTGAGCGGCCAGCGCGTCCGGCGACAGCGGATTATCCTCGTCGTCGCCCAGCGCGGAACCCGGATCGGCATGCTGCATTTCGAACTCAGGCAGCTCGTGCGGCTCCACCGCGTCCACGTCGTCCTGGCCGCGGATCTGCACCGTCATCAGCACCTGCACCACGCTGCGCTTGATGCGCTCCAGCATGTCGGCGAACAGCTCGAAGGCCTCGCGCTTGTACTCCTGCTTCGGGTTCTTCTGGGCGTAGCCGCGCAGGTGGATGCCCTGGCGCAGGTGGTCCATGGCGGCGAGGTGTTCGCGCCAGTGGTTGTCCAGCATCTGCAGCACCAGGCTGCGCTCGAACTGGCGCATCACGCCCTCGCCGGCCAGCTCCACCTTGGCCTGGTAGGCGGCGGCGGCCAGCTCGATGATGCGCTCGCGGATCTGCTCGATGTCGAGATTCGGTTCGGCCTTCAGCCATTCCGCCACCGGCGCGTGCAGCAGGAAGTCCGAGGCCAGGGTCTTCTCCAGGCCGGCCAGGTCCCACTGTTCCTCCATGGTTTCCGGCGGCATGTGCAGGTCGACCAGGTCGGAGATCACGCCTTCGCGCATGTTCACCACCACGTCCGACACATCGTCCTCCACCAGGATTTCGCTGCGCTGCTGGTAGATCACCTTGCGCTGGTCGTTGGCGACGTCGTCGTATTCCAGCAATTGCTTGCGGATGTCGAAGTTGCGGCCTTCCACCTTGCGCTGGGCGTTCTCGATGGAGCGGGTCACCCATGGATGCTCGATGGCCTCGCCTTCCGGCATCTTCAGGCGGTCCATGATGGCGGCCACGCGCTCGGAAGCGAAGATGCGCAGCAGCGGGTCTTCCAGGCACAGGTAGAAACGGGAAGAACCCGGGTCGCCCTGGCGGCCGGAACGGCCGCGCAGCTGGTTGTCGATGCGGCGGGATTCGTGGCGCTCGGTGCCGACGATATGCAGGCCGCCGGCTTCCAGCACCGCGGCGTGGCGTTGTTTCCACTCGGCGCGGATCGCTTCCACCTTGGCGTTCTTCTCGTCGTCGGACAGGCTGTCGTCGGCGCGCACGGCCTTGATTTCCGGCTCGGGGTTGCCGCCCAGCACGATGTCGGTGCCGCGGCCGGCCATATTGGTGGCCACCGTGATCATGCCGGGACGGCCGGCCTGCACCACGATGTCGGCCTCGCGGGCGTGCTCCTTGGCGTTCAGCACATTGTGCGGCAGTTTGGCTTCGGTCAACAGATGGGACACCAGCTCGGAGTTTTCGATGCTGGTGGTGCCCACCAGCACCGGCTGGCCGCGCTCGTGGCAATCCTTGATGTCGGCCAGGATGGCGTCGTACTTCTCCTTGGCGGAGCGGTAAACCTTGTCCTGGGCGTCCTTGCGGATCATCGGCTTGTTGGTCGGAATCACCACGGTTTCCAGGCCGTAGATGCTCTGGAATTCATACGCTTCGGTGTCGGCGGTGCCGGTCATGCCGGACAGCTTGCCGTACAGGCGGAAGTAGTTCTGGAAGGTGATCGACGCCAGCGTCTGGTTTTCGCGGTTGATCTCCACGCCTTCCTTGGCTTCCACGGCCTGGTGCAGGCCGTCGGACCAGCGGCGGCCGGCCATCAGGCGGCCGGTGAATTCGTCGACGATCACCACTTCGCCGTCCTGCACCACGTAGTGCTGGTCCTTGTGGAACAGCGCGTGGGCGCGCAAGGCGGCCATCAGATGGTGCATCAGCGTGATGTTGGTGGCCGAGTACAGACTGTCGCCTTCCTTCAGCATGCCCAGCTGGGTGAGGATTTCCTCGCTGCGCTCATGGCCGGTCTCGGACAACAGCAGGCTGTTGGCCTTCTCGTCCACCCAGTAATCGCCTTCGCCCTCTTCGGTTTCCTGGCGCTTCAACATCGGCGGCACCGCGTTCATGCGCTGGTACATGTCGATATTGTCTTCGGCCGGGCCGGAGATGATCAGCGGCGTGCGCGCTTCGTCGATCAGGATGGAGTCCACCTCGTCCACCACGGCGTAGGCCAGCTTGCGCTGCACCTTCTCGCCGACGCTGAACACCATATTGTCGCGCAGGTAGTCGAAGCCGAATTCGTTATTGGTGCCGTAGGTGATGTCGCAGCCGTAGGCGGCCTGCTTGTCGTCATGGGCCATCTGCGACAGGTTCACGCCCACGGACAGGCCCAGGAAATTGTACAGCGGCGCCATGATGCCGGCGTCGCGGCTGGCCAGGTAGTCGTTGACGGTCACCACATGCACGCCGTCGCCGGTCAAGGCATTCAGGTAAACCGGCAGCGTGCCCACCAGGGTCTTGCCTTCGCCGGTGCGCATTTCCGCGATCTTGCCATGATGCAGCGTCATGCCGCCGATCAGCTGCACGTCGAAATGGCGCATGCCCAGCACGCGGCGCGAGGCCTCGCGGCAAACGGCGAACGCTTCGGGCAACAGGTCGTCCAGCGTTTCGCCCTTGCTCAGGCGATCGCGGAATTCTTGGGTTTTGGCGGCCAGGGCCTCGTCGGACAGCGCCTGCATCGCCGGCTCCATCGCGTTGATGCGGGCCGCGGTTTGGCGGTATTGCTTCAGCAGACGATCGTTGCGGCTGCCGAACACCTTCTTGAGTAGCGAAGAAATCATGTAGTCGAATCCAGAAACCAGCGGGCCGGAAAACGTGTCCGCAAAAAATGCTGAAAAGTGTAGCACATTCCCAGCCAAGGTTATGGGGGCATCCATGCGCCACATCAAGAGCAGGGTAACAGACAACTGTTGGATTTCGACTACGCCCAGATAGAGCAAACGCTCGATTCAATTGACCGAACCATTCATACGATTTACATATTCCTTGGCGATAATCCGCGATTTTCATAGCGACAGCATAATTCACCCAGGAGCAGCGATGGATAGGCGGCAATTCCTCAAGTGGGGCAGTTTTCTGACGGTATCGGCAGCCAGCGCCGGGCTGAGCGCCTGCGGCGGCGGGGGCGATGGCAGCGCAAGCGCTGCGGCGGGGCAGAGCCAACTGGCCGCCGGCAAAGCCTTTGGCCTGGGCGTAGCCTCCGGCGATCCGCGGCCGGACAGCATCATTCTGTGGACCCGCGTAGACGGCGGAGACGGCGCCAACTCGCTGTCCGTCACCGTTCAGCTTTCCGACAAGCGGGACTTTTCAAATCTGCTGGTCAACCAGGCGCTCAGCGCCGACCCGGCCTGGGACTATACCGTCCGCCACAAGGTCACCGGGCTGTCCAGCGCCACCACCTATTACTATCGCTTCCTCACCGGCGGCACCAGCAGCGCCATTGGCCGCACCAAGACCGCGCCCGCCCCCGGCACCGCCGTTTCGCAGCTGAAATTCGCCTATATCACCTGTCAGGACTGGAGCGTCAACCACTGGGGGGCCTTCGACGAAATCGCCCAGCTGGATCTGGATTTCGTGATGCACGTCGGCGATTACATTTATGAAACCGTCGGCGCGGGCTTCCAGAACGGCAACAACGAGACCCGGCACGCTGCGCTGACGCTGCCCAACGGCACCAAACGCGCCGATGGCGCCATCTACGCCACCACGCTGGCCGATTACCGCTATCTGTACAAAAGCTACCGCTCCGATCCGCGCATCCAGGCGGTGCATGCCAATTTCCCGGTGATCTCGATCTGGGACGATCACGAGTTTTCCGACGACTGCTGGCAAGACCGCCAGGTCTACTATCCCGGCGACGACAGCGTGCCCAACACTCCGCGCCGCCGCAGCGCCAGCCAGGCCTGGTTTGAATACACGCCGGCCGATGTCAGCATCGACTTGTCCAATCCCTCGTTCCAGAACATCCAGATCTACCGCAGCTTCAGCTTCGGCAATCTGGCCACTCTGGTGATGACCGACCAGCGCCTGTACCGCTCCGACCACATCATTCCGGAAACCGCGGTGCCGAATACCGGCCTGGCTAATCTGGGCAGCCGCTACTTTGTGCCGAAATCCGCGCTGGCGCAGGCCGAGGCGGCCAAGATGGCCTCGACCGGCGGCAATCTGCTGAATGTCTCCATTCTGGGCGAAACGCAACGCAACTGGTGGCAACAACAGATGCAGGGCGCGTCCACTACCTGGAAACTGTGGGGCAATGAGGTGTCGCTGCTGCGCATGGGCGTGGACGGCACCATGGCGGTGGCCGGCCTGCTGGCGCAAGGACTGATCGCCGCCCTGGCCAAGCAGGGCATGGACTTCAGCGCGGCGCAACAGCAACTGGCCGGCGCGTTGTATCAAGACCTGCTGGCGGCCGACAAGAGCGGCGCCACGCCGGTGCTGAGCTACACCCACACCCAAGCGCTGCTGGCCACGCTCAGCAGCGGCGCCATCAGCGCAGGCATGTTCGCCGCAGCGGTGAAGCCGGTGCTGGACAGCAATTTGCCGCCATCCATGCTGCTGGACCAGTACATCCTCAATGCCGACCAATGGGATGGCTACAATGCCGAGCGCAAGGCCTTGATGGGCTTCCTGAAGAGCAATGGCATAGCCAACGTGGTGGGCATCACCGGCGACATCCACGCCTTCTTCGCCGGCCCGGTGATGGACGATTACGATGCGGCCAGCCCCACCCCCGTGATGGTGGACCTGGTCACCGCCGGCATCTCCAGCAACTCCTTCTTCAGCTACTTCAAGAACGTGGTGGACACCGTGCCGGCTTTCGCCAAGGCCGCGCCGCTGATCTATCAAACGGTCAATGGGCAGACCGTCAACACCTTCAACAACACGCTGAAGCAATTCAACGGCAACTGGCTCAAATACGTCGATACCGACGCACAGGGCTACGCCGTGGTCACGCTGACGCCAGCCAAGCTCAGCTGCACCTTCCACAAGATGGCCAAGCTAGTGAACGGGGTGGCGCCGTCGCCGGCCACCGCCAGCACGCAAACGCTGGAAGTCGCGTCCGGCACCCCGGCCGTCAACGTGCTGTAAGCCGCCGCCGCGCCGCGTCGCAGCGCCTTGTCGGCGTTGCGGCGCGGCCGCTTCCGGCTTCAATTCCAGCTAGTACATTTCGTCACAAAATACCGCCTATCCAACCGCGTTTTTAACAATGGTTTTATGGCTTCTCTGGTAGCATTCATGCCCTGACCGGAACCTTCTCGGCAATCATCTGGCGCGTTTTCCCGCGATGCCCGCCGCGGCATGGCAGCCGGCCCGCAGCATTCCAACCGGCATCGGCAGTGCTACGGTAAAGTGACGCGTTTCCCGCGTCCGGCGCCCCAGCAAAAAACGGCCCGCTCGCCGCAAGGCCGCGGGCCACCGGAACAATCCTATAAAACCGGAGAGGCCTGATGACCACCGCCGTCCGCCACTTCATGCCCGCCACCGCCCGGCGGCTGATACCCAACCGCTGGGATTTGATCGCGTTTCCGCTGATCCTCGGCTTTTTATTGCTGGCCACTACCGGCATTCGCGCCACTTGGGCGCCGATCACCGCGCTGCAAACCATTCCCATCACGCTGGACCCCGGCCATCTGCCGGAATACGCGCTGCGCACCACCTTGCGCATGCTGGCGGCGATGGTCGCGGCGCTGGTCTTCACGCTGATCTACGGCACGCTGGCGGCCAAGAGCCGCCGCGCCGGCCTGCTGCTGGTGCCGATTCTGGACATCCTGCAATCGGTGCCGGTGCTCGGCTACATCTCGTTCACGGTGACCTTTTTCATCGCCCTGTTCCCTGGCCGCGTGCTGGGGGCGGAATGCGCGGCCATCTTCGCCATTTTCACCAGCCAGGCCTGGAACATGACCTTCAGCTTCTACCAGTCGCTGCGCACCGTGCCGCGCGATCTGCAGGAAGTGTCCGTCAATCTCCGGCTCAGCGGCTGGCAGAAGTTCTGGAAGCTGGAAGTGCCGTACGCCATGCCGGGCATGATTTGGAACATGATGATGAGCATGTCCGGCGGCTGGTTCTTCGTGGTCGCGTCCGAGGCCATCACCGTCGGCGACAAGACCGTCACCCTGCCGGGCGTCGGCTCGTATCTAGCGCTGGCGATCCAGAACAAGGACCTGGCGGCCGTGGGCTGGGTGATCCTGACCATGTCCATCGTGATCCTGATCTATGACCAGTTCCTGTTCCGTCCGCTGGTGGCCTGGGCCGACAAGTTCCGCCTGGAGGACACCGCCAGCCAGACGGCGCCGGAATCCTGGGTGCTGAACCTGATCCAGCGCACCCGCTCCATCCAGCAGCTGCTCAAGCCCTTCGGCAAGCTGATCCGCCGCATCGCCCACTTGCGCCTGAATTTCAGCCTGCCCAAGGGCATCCATTCGGAAGACCATACGCCGGTGTCGCGCGGCATCGATATGCTGTGGTGGGCGCTGGTCGCCGTGTTCGCCCTCTACAGCGCCAATCTGCTGGTGCATTTCATCGCCAAGGAGGTCGGTTTCTCCGAAGTGCTGCGGGTGTTCGGCCTGGGCCTGATCACCCTGCTGCGCGTGACGCTGCTGATCGTGCTGGCCTCGGTGGTCTGGGTGCCGCTGGGCGTGCTGATCGGTCTGCGTCCGGCCCTGGCGGAAAAAGTCCAGCCCTTGGCGCAGTTCCTGGCCGCCTTCCCGGCCAACCTGCTGTTCCCGGTGTTCGTGGTATTCATCGTCCACTTCAAGCTGAACCCGGACATCTGGCTGTCGCCGCTGATCGTGCTGGGCACCCAGTGGTACATCCTGTTCAATGTGATCGCCGGCGCCACGGCCTTTCCCAACGACTTCAAGGAAGCCGCCGTGAACTTCCGCATCCGCGGCTGGCAATGGTGGCGCCAAGTCATGCTGCCCGGCATTTTCCCGTACTACGTCACCGGCGCCATCACGGCGTCCGGCGGCGCCTGGAACGCCAGCATCGTGTCCGAATTCGTATCCTGGGGCGACGACAAGGTGGTGGCCCACGGCCTGGGCGCCTACATCGCGCAAACCACCGCCGCCGGCGACTACCCGAAGATCCTGCTCGGCATCGTCGCGATGTCGCTGTTCGTCGTCCTGTTCAACCGTTTGCTGTGGCGCCCGATGTACGCCATCGCCGAAAACAAACTCCGTCTCAACTAAGGGGGCAAGCATGACTCACGAAACCACCACCCTGGGACAAGAAATCTTCTCGCTGAAGAACGTCTGCCGCGGTTTCGCCAAGGGCGCCGATGAAATCCAGGTATTGGACGACGTCAACCTGACGCTGCGCGAAGGCGAGATCGTCGGCTTGCTGGGCCGCTCCGGCTCCGGCAAATCCACGCTGCTGCGCATCATCGCCGGCCTGATCCAGCAAAGCAGCGGCGACGTGAATTACCGCGGTAAACCATTGAAGGGCCCGGCTGAAGGCGTGGCCATGGTGTTTCAGACCTTCGCGCTGTTCCCGTGGCTGACCGTGCTGCAAAACGTGGAAGCCGGCCTGGAAGCGCTGGGCGTGGAGCCGAAGGAGCGCCGCAGGCGCGCGCTGGCCGCCATCGACCTGATCGGCCTGGACGGCTTTGAAAACGCCTACCCACGCGAGCTGTCCGGCGGCATGCGCCAGCGCGTCGGCTTCGCCCGCGCCCTGGTGGTGAACCCGACCCTGCTGCTGATGGACGAGCCGTTCTCCGCGCTGGACGTGCTGACCGCGGAAACGCTGCGCACCGACATGCTGGACCTGTGGAGCGAAGGCCAGCTGCCGATCAAGTCGGTGCTGATCGTCACCCACAATATCGAGGAAGCGGTATTCATGTGCGACCGCATCCTGGTGCTGTCATCCAATCCCGGCCGCGTGGTGGCCGAGATCAAGGTGCCGTTCCCGCACCGCCGCAACCGGCTGGACCCGGCCTTCCGCAAGATGGTGGACGACATCTACGCGCTGATGACCGCGCGCCGCAGCGCGCACACCATGCACAAGCTGCCGCTGGAAATCGGCAGCCATCTGACCGAGGTGTCGACCAACCTGATGGCCGGCCTGATCGAGGAAGTGGCGCAGGAACCGTACTTCGGCAAGGCCGACATGCCGGAAATCGCGGAAAAGCTGCGCCTGGAAGTGGACGATCTGTTCCCGGTGGCGGAAATCCTGGAGCACCTGGGCTTCGTCGAGCTGAAAGACGGCGACATCCTGCTGACCACCGCCGGCAAGCTGTTCGCCGACTACGGCACCCAGGAACGCAAGGTGCTGTTCGCCGAGCACCTGCTGCGCAATGTGCCCATGGCCGCCCACATCCGCAAGGTGCTGCAGGAACGGCCGGGCCAGCGCGCGCCACGCTTGCGTTTCGCCCAGGAGCTGGAGGATTCGCTGTCGGACGAGTCGGCCGAAGAAACGCTGGACACCGTGATCAGCTGGGGCCGCTACGCCGAAATCTTCTCCTACAACGACCACACCGAAACCTTCAGCCTGGAAGACGTGGAAGGCGGCCAGTAAGCCTGCCGGCCAGCCGAACGACGGGCGCCTCAGCGGCGCCTGTTTGGTTTGAGCGCAAGCCGACAGCCCGCGCGATGCTACAATACGGCATCAACCGCCCTCCCCTCTCGCCTCATGTCCGGACGACCGCTCAAAGACATCACCCGCCAGGACAGCCATCTGTCGCGGCTGACCGCCGCCGCGCAGGAGCTGATGGCGCTGGACCGCGCCTTCAAGAAGCTGATTCCGCCGGCGCTGGCGGAAGCCTGTCGCGCTGTGCGCATCCGCGACGACGAGCTGGTGCTGCATGCCGACAACGGCATCGTCGCCGCCCGGCTGCGCATGACGGCGCCCGGCCTGCTGCCGCAACTGGCGGAGCGCGGCTACCCGGCGTCCAAGGTCAAAGTGAAGGTGACGCTGCAACAGGCCCAACCCAAGCGGGCGAAGTGGCTGGCCATCAGCGAAAACGCGCTGGACGGCATGGAACAGGCGGCGGACTGCATCGGCAACCCTGAGGTCAAGCGCGCGCTGGCGCGGCTGATCGCCCATCATCGCCGCAGCTGAGCGGCTTATATAAAACGCCTAAACGCTTTCAGATGTTCATTGAAGCGGAGTAAAGTGTCGGCACTTTCCCATTCCAATCGCCAAGGATAGAGGACCCTGCCATGTCGGAACACGACCCGCTCAAACCCGCTCCCGAAACCACCCAGCCTCAAGACCCGTCGCGCCGCCGCCTGTTCGAAGGCTTGGCCGCCATCGGCGCCGCCAGCGTGCTGCCCGCCGCAGTCAGCGCGAGCGCGGAAGCCGCGCCGGCCGCCCACGGCCCGCTCGACGCCAAGCTGCGCCAGCATGTGAAAAACGTGGTGGTGATCTATCTGGAAAACCGCAGCTTCAACAACCTTTACGGCAACTTCCCCGGCGTCAAATATCCGCTGGCGCAAGCCCCGGCCGCCGCTTGCACCCAGCTGGACCGCGACGGCGCGCCGCTGAAAACCCTGCCCAAGATCTGGGGCGGCCTGGTGCAGCGCGGCCAGAACGTGGGCGGCAAATACTATCTGATCGACGAAAACGCCATCCAGAATCTGCCCAACGCCCCGTTCCCGCTGAAGGACGCCGATGGCCAGCTGCTGCCGGAAGGCGTGATCACCCGCGACCTGTGGCATCTGTTCTACCAGAACCAGATGCAGATCAACGGCGGCAAGAACGACCAGTTCGTCGCCTGGGCCGACTCCGGCGCGCTGGTGATGGGCTACTACAGCGAAACCGCCAAGAACCTGAATCAATGGAAGATCGCCCAGCAATACACGCTGTGCGACAACTTCTTCATGGCGGCTTTCGGCGGCTCCTACCTGAACCACCAGTTCCTGATCTCGGCCCGCACCCCGGAATACTTCAACGCCAAGGACACCGCGGCGGCCAAGAAGATCGCCGTGCTGGACGACGGCCCTCAAGGCTACAAACTGAAAGTGAAGCAGGCCACCTCGGCGATGGACGGCCCGCCGCAATTCGTCAACAACGGCGCCATCACGCCGGACGGCTACGCGGTCAACACCATGGCGCCGCCGTTCCAGCCCAGCTACATCAAGCCGGCCGAAGGCGGCGACAAGCGCTACGCCGATCCGGCCGACGCCAACACCCTGCCGCCGCAGACCTACGACACCATCGGCGACCTGCTGTCGCGCCAGGGCGTCAGCTGGGCCTGGTACGGCGGCGGCTGGCAAGCCGCGCTGGAAGGCAAGGGCGGACCGGATATCCCCAACTTCCAGTACCACCACCAACCGTTCAACTACTTCAAGAACTTCGCGCCCGGCACCCAGGCCCGCGAGAAACACCTGCGCGACGGCGGCCTGGGCGACAGCCCGATCAGCAACCGCTTCCTCGCCGACGTGGTGGCCGGCAAGCTGCCAGCGGTGACTTTCTACAAGCCGCAGGGCAACCTGAACATGCACGCCGGCTATTCCGACGTGGAAAGCGGCGACCGCCACGTGGCCAATGTGCTGCAGCACCTGATGAGCGGCCCGCAGTGGAAAAACATGGTGGTCATCATCACCCACGACGAAAACGGCGGCTGGTGGGACCACGTGGCGCCGCCCAAGGGCGACCGCTGGGGTCCGGGCAGCCGCATTCCGGCCATCGTGGTGTCGCCGTTCGCCAAGAAAGGCCATGTCGACCACACCTTCTACGACACCACCTCCATCATCCGCTTCATCAGCCGCCTGCACGGCCTGCCGGAGCTGGAGGGCGTCAAGCTGCGCAACCAAGCCTTCCGAGAACGCGGCGCGCAGCCGCCGGGCGACCTGACCGGCGCGCTGGCGCTGTGATCGGGCGCGGCCGCGTGCCGCGCCGGCCCGCCCGTCTGCTATAGTGCATCCGCCCCCGCTGCCGGGGGCGTTTTTCCTTTGTACAGGCATATCGTCATGACCCTACGCACCACCCTGTCCAGCGCCCTGCTGCTGGGCCTGCTGTCTTCCCCCGCCCTCGCCTGCGGCGACGAGGCCGCGCAGTACAGCGGCGACTACGACCAGTGCATGAACCAGGCCGCCTCCACCGCTTCCATGCTGAACTGCATCGCCGCCGAGCACGCGCGCCAGGACAAGCTGCTGAACGACAATTACCAGAAGCTGATGGCCCAGCTGTCGGCCAAGCGCAAATCCCGGCTGCTGGCGGCGCAGCGGCTGTGGCTGCAATATCGCGACGCCAACTGCCAGGCCTATGTCGATCCGGACGGCGGCAGCTCCGAAGCGCTGGTCGGCGCCGACTGCGCGCTGCGCGCCACCGCCGAACGCGCGGCCGAACTAGCCAAGATGCAGCCGGAAAACCACTGAGCATGCCTCTGCGGCGGTGGCTGTGCGATGATATAGGCATCGCCGGCCCCTCCGGGCCGCTGCGTATCCTGACACCGGAGACGCCATGGCCCTGATCCGTTTCTGTCTATTGTTGATGCTGTGCCTGCCGGCGCTGGCCGCCGAGCCGCGCGCCAATCCCTCGCCCCAGGACAGCGCCCGCACGCTGGAGCTGGAAAACCAGCCCGTCTTCGTCTTCCAGGCGGAGCAGGCGGGCCTGACGCCGGAGCAGCGCCTGCAACGCACGCTGCAGCGCATCCGCGGGCTGGACGACGAAGACCTGAAGCAGACCGTGCGGTATCAGCCGCTGGCCGATCCGCGCCTGCGCGGCATGGCGCTGAGCATCAACGGCAAGCCGCTCTTGACCATCCTGGGCGACGATCTCGACCCCGGCGACCAACTGACGCTGGAACAGGCGGCCGCGCGGGTGCAGGCGCGGCTCAACGGCCTGCGCCAGGCGGCGCTGGAGCAGCGGTCGCCGGAACAAATCGCCACATCCACCCTGCTGGCGCTGCTGGCCAGCGCGCTGTTCGTCGCCGCGCTGGCGCTGATCGCCCGCATCCGCTCCGCCTCGCGCGGCAGATTGGCGCGGCAGCCTATCGGCCGCCTGCCTTGGCTGTCCGGCCGCTTCGACGTGGTCCGCTTCCTGCGCGCGGCGGAGTGCCAGCTGGTGGACATCACTGCGCTGCTGTCGGCGCTGGTCGCCGGCTATGTCTGGCTCAGCTATACCCTCAGCCGCTTCCCCGCCACCCGCCCGCTGGGACGCAAACTCGGCCAATCGTTCTGGCAGTTGCTGTCAACCATCGTCGACGACATCCTGTCCGCCCTGCCCGGCCTCGCCACCGTGGCGGTGATCTTCTTGTTGACCCGGCTGGCCAACCGCGCGCTGACGCTGCTGTTCGGCGCGGTGGAGCGCGGCCAGCTGGAACTGCCCGGCCTGCACGCGGAGACGGTAGGCGCCACCCGTCGGCTGGCGGCGGTGGTGCTGTGGTTGTTCGCGCTGATCGTCGCCTACCCCTACCTGCCGGGAGCGGGCAGCGACGCCTTCAAGGGCGTCAGCGTGTTCTTCGGCCTGATGGTCACCTTGGGTTCGGCCGGCCTGATGAACCATGCGATGAGCGGACTGGTGCTGATCTACGCCCGCGCCTTCCGCCCCGGCGACTATGTCCGGATAGGCGAGGTGGAGGGCACGGTCAGCGAGCTGTCCACGCTGTCGACCAAGCTGATCACCGGGCAGGGCTATGAAATCACCATTCCCAACGCCGTGACGGTGGGCGGCCGCGTCAGCAACTACAGCCGGCACCACGCCACGGCCGGCGCGATGATCGCCACCCGCGTCACCATAGGCTACGACACGCCATGGCGGCAGGTGGAGGCGCTGCTGGAGCTGGCGGCGCGCCGCACGCCCGGCATCGATCCGGCCTGCCCGCCGCAGGTGCGCAAGCTGGCGCTGCAAGATTTCTATATCGAATACGAACTGCAGGCCAAAGCCCTGCCGGACGCCCAATCGCCGCAGCTGCGCGACGCGCTGCACGGCCAGATACTGGACGCGTTCAACGAGTTCGGCGTGCAGATCATGTCGCCGCACTTCGTCGAGCAGCCGGCCGCTCAGGTCGTCGTGCCGCCGGCGCGCTGGCGAGAGCCGCCTGCCGGACAATAACCAATCCCGCCCATCCGGGCGGCTGGCCCGAGGCCCGGCTTTGGTTTAAGCTGCAAACAATTCGTAAATCGACAGCATGCAGGGCCATCCGCCATGAACGTGAAAGAATACATGCAGCAACTGGGCAAGGCCGCGCGCAAAGCGTCGCGGCTGCTGGCCCGCGCCGAAACGCAACAGAAGAACGCCGCCCTCTTGGCCATCGCCGACGCCATCGTCCGCGATCAGGACACGCTGCTGGCGGCAAACCGACAAGACTTGGACGCCGCGCGCCGGGCCGGCCTGGACGCCGCCATGCTGGACCGCCTGACGCTGAGCGCCAAGGGCGTGCTGGCGATGGCCGACGGCCTGCGCCAGATCGCCGCGCTGCCGGACCCGGTAGGCGAGGTCAGCGAGATGAGCTACCGCCCGTCCGGGATCCAGCTGGGCAAGATGCGGGTGCCGCTGGGCGTGGTCGGCATCATTTACGAGGCCCGCCCCAATGTCACCGCCGACGCCGCAGGCCTGTGCCTGAAGTCCGGCAACGCCACCATTCTGCGCGGCGGCTCGGAGGCGTTTCACAGCAACCAGGCCATCGCCGCCTGCGTGCACGAGGGCCTGCGCGTGGCCGGCCTGCCGGCCGAGGCGGTGCAGGTGCTGGAAACCACCGATCGCGCCGCGGTGGGCGAACTGATCGCCATGCCGGAATACGTGGACGTGATCGTGCCGCGCGGCGGCAAGGGCCTGATCGCCCGCATCAGCGCCGAAGCGCGCGTGCCGGTGATCAAGCATCTGGACGGCAACTGCCATGTCTACATCGACGACACCGCCAATCCGGACAAGGCGTTCGACATCGCGCTGAACGCCAAGACCCACCGCTACGGCACCTGCAACACCATGGAAACGCTGCTGGTGCACGCGGCCTTCGCCGAATTCATGCTGCCGCGCCTGGCCGACGCTTATTGGGAGAAAGGCGTGGAACTTCGCGGCTGCGAGCGCACGCGCATCATCCTGGGCGACAAGGTGATCGCCGCCAGCGAAGACGACTGGGCCACCGAATACCTGGCGCCGATTCTGGCGGTGCGCGTGGTGAAAGACATGGACGACGCCATCGAGCACATCAATCATTGGGGCAGCCACCACACCGACGCCATCGTCACCGAGGACTATGGCCGCGCCCGCCGCTTCCTGCGCGAGGTGGACTCCGCCAGCGTGATGGTCAACGCCTCCACCCGCTTCGCCGACGGCTTCGAATACGGCCTGGGCGCGGAAATCGGCATCTCCACCGACAAAATCCACGCCCGCGGCCCGGTCGGCCTGACCGGCCTGACCAGCCAGAAGTGGATCGTGCTGGGAGATGGGCAGATCCGGCAGTAAAAACCAAGCAAGAGGCCAGCGCCCTCGGCGCTGCCGCCTCGAATCCGTGCGCGGAGATGGCCAGACTGGTCAAGCCGCGCCCGCCAGGACACGCCAGCCGTTTCGCGCCATAATCGCGCTTTGTTATCCCGCTGGCTCCATAAAATGAAAACCTTGACCCAACAAGACCTGGCCGACCTGTCGGCCAAAGCTGCCTGTGCGCCGCGCCTGCGCGCCCACCACAATCTGCACGAACAGCTGGACGATGGCATACAGCGGCTGGCCATCGCCATGGAGCCGGACACCTATGTCCGCCCGCACCGCCATCCGGGCAGCCCGGAGCTGCTGATCGTGCTGAACGGCGCGCTGGACTGGATAGAGTTCGATGCCGCCGGCGAAACCGTCGTCGCCCGCCATCGCTTGGGCGAAGGCGGCGCGCGCGTGTTCGAGATGGCGGCCGACACTTGGCATTCAGTGGTTTCGCTGCAGCCGGGCACCGTGGTGTTCGAAGTCAAACGCGGACCGTATCAGCCGATACCGCCAGGCGATCTGGCAGCCTGGGCGCCGGCGGAAGGCGATGCCCGCGTCGCAGACATGCTGGCTTTCCTGCGCGGCTGCCAACCGGGCGAACGCTTCGCGTAACATCGCTTAACACTTGCCGCCGCCGTCGCCGGAACCAGCGGCGGCGGCATGGGCACCAACCGGCATCGTCAATCACCATCCGATGCCACGCCCGATGTCCAAGTTGCGCCTGTTTTCCGTTCTATCTGTTCTGCTAATCAGCGCGCTGCAGCCGCTGCGCGCGGCGCCCGCCAACCCTGATCTCGCCTCCCGCCACACGCCGGCCCAGGTAACCGACTGCCTGCAGCAAGGGCTGCGCAAACTGCATATTCCGCCCGACTTCATCGAGCGCGTGGACGCCAGCGACGGCAGCCACAGCCTGCGCATGCGCAATCCGCAGAGCGACGCCTCCGGCACGGCGGTGGAGATCCTGCCCAACGGCGACGGCAGCAAGCTTAACGTGGAATTGAACGGCTTGCCGCTGAGCCCGGCATGGAAACGTCTATTGCGGCAATGCGGCGCCACACCGCTGTGAATAACTTGCTTATCCCGCGAACCGCTGTGGACAATCTGGATAAGCTGGGAAAACCCTGTGCAAAAAGTGGCCAAACACTGTGCACAAAGCGACTCATCCACAAGAGGCTGTGCATAATGTGGATAAATCGAGAACAAGCTGTGGGCAACGCTGACCGTTTTCAGACCTAAAGCCGATGCCGGAACGGTTACACTATTCCTCATCGCCCAAGCCATGGACCTGCCCGATGCCTAATGCCCCGCACCGCAAATACGAACAACACTACGCCGACGGCAAGGCGCGCCGTCAGCAATGCTCTCGCACCCGCCAGGCGGAATGCACCCTGGCACCCAAGCGCGACGTGGTGGCGCTGGTGGAATCGACTTCCATCGGCCGCGTGCCGGCGCTGGCGCCCTTGCGCTACGCCCGCATGCATGCCTCGCCGTTCGCCTTTTTCCGCGGCATGGCGATGATCCAGGCCGCAGACCTGGCTGCCAGCCCGAATAGCGGCATCAGCCTGCAAATCTGCGGCGACGCGCATTTGATGAATTTCGGCTTCTTCGCCTCGCCGGAACGGCAGCTGGTCTTCGACATCAACGATTTCGACGAAACCCACCCCGGTCCGTGGGAATGGGATGTCAAACGGCTGGCGGTCAGCCTGGTGCTGGCCTCGCGCAGCCGCGGCTTCAGCGCCGCCACCGCGCGCGAAACCGTGCTGCGGCTGTGCGGCACCTATCGCCGCCGCCTGCACGCCTTCTCCCAGATGAGCCAGCTGGACCTGTGGTACTGCCGCGTCGGCTTCGAGCAATTGCTGGCGCAAGCGTCCGACGAAGGCATGCGCCAGCAACTGATGAAAGTGGCCGACAAGGCGCGCAGCCAGACCCAGGAACGCCTGCTGCCCAAGATGACCGAGAACGAGGACGGCGTCTTGCGGCTGCGCGACAATCCGCCGGTGATCTTCCATCTGGACGACCACGACAGCCCGCTGGCCGCCTGCGACGACTGGCTGGGCGATGACAGCCTGGCCAAGGTGCAGGGCATGTTGAACCACTACATCGCCACCCTGAAGGAAGACCGCCGCGAACTGCTGCAACGCTTCCGCCTGGTGGACGTGGCGTTCAAAGTGGTCGGCGTCGGCAGCGTCGGCACCCGTTGCCTGGTGCTGCTGCTGCAGGACGACTACGACCAGCCGCTGTTCCTGCAATTGAAGGAGGCGCGCGCCTCGGTGCTGGAGCCGTTCACCCAGCAATGCGTGCATGGCAATCAGGGCAAGCGCGTGGTGTTCGGCCAGCGGCTGATGCAGGCCACCAGCGATTTGTTCCTGGGCTGGACCCACAGCGCGGACGACCGCCACTTCTATATGCGCCAGCTGCGCGACATGAAGGGCGCGCCGGCGCTGGAAACCTTCGCCAACGGCGACGAACTGGCCAGCTACGGCCAAGCCTGCGCCTGGACGCTGGCGCGCGCGCATGCCAAGTCAGGCGGCTGCGCCGCCGAGATCGCCGGCTACCTGGGCGAATCCGACAAGTTCGATCAGGCCCTGGCCGACTACGCCGTGGCCTATGCCGATCAGGTGGAAAAGGACTACGCCTTGTTCGACGCCGCCATCAAGAGCGGCCGCCTGCCCTGCGCGGCAGAAACGCGCTAGGCCATCGGGCCTTGGCTGCAAGGCCGTCTGCGCCCGCATCGCGGACGGCCTTGCGATGGCGCTTTGTCGCCGCCTGTTCGCGGCGGCGATATGGCTAGGGGCTGTTGACGTTTGGTGAGTGGATCGCGTTTGAGCCGATTTGGGCCGGAAGCAAGGCGCGCAGTCCGACGCATAGTCATTCTATGCAAGGGCTGGGCAACACGGCTTCCGGCCCAAAGCGGCCAAACCCGCAGGGCCGGGTGCCTTTCGCGCCGACTCTTCGTTGTTCCGCGCTGGCAGAGAATGACTATGCGGCGCGCGAAACGCCTCGATTCGTCGCAAAACGCATCCCGGCGCGACCGCCCACCAAACGTCAACAGCCCCTAGCCGTCAGGGAAAGTTCCAATGTTGATATTTGCGCTCTGAGCTAGACTGTAACAACGAAAAAGCATAATTCAGTCGCGTGCCGCGCCGCCGTCCGGCGGAAGCGGACGCACGGCCCATCCTGCGGTCGGTTCCCTTGCTCAAGAGTGTCGAACATGCAGCTAAATACTCGCCTGATCATCATCATCGTCTCCAGCCTGGTCGCGCTGCTGGGCCTTTCCACCGTCGCCCTGCTGTCTACCCGCGCCACCCTGCATCAGGAAAAGCGCGAGCAAATCGTGCACCTGCTGAAAATGGCCGAGAACACCCTGAGCCATTTCCAACAGCTGGAAACCCAGGGCATGCCGCGCGCCGAGGCGCAAAAGCAGGCCATCGCCGCGCTCTCGGCGATGAAAGTCGATGACATCTATTTCTTCGGCCGCAACCAAGAACATACCGTGCTGTTCCACCCCAGCAAGGCCCGCGTCGGCAAGGTGGACATGGGCAGCAAGCTGCCGGATGGCCGCACCACGGTGCAAGCCTATGAAGACGCGATGCAGCAGGACCACTATGGCGTGCTGGTGATCCAGACCAAGCGCGGCAGCGGCAGCGAGGAGTTCCCCAAGCTGAACGGCGTGTTCCGCTTCGACCCCTGGGGCTGGACCGTCGGCACCGGCATCTTCATCGACGACATCGACCAGCTGTTCTGGAGCGAAGCGCGCCGCTTGCTGCTGGTGGCGGTGCTGTGCGTGGTGGTGCTAGGCGTGCTGGTGGGTTGGATGTCGCGCTCGATACTGCAGTCGCTGGGCGGCGAGCCGCGTTATGCCGCCGAGGTGGTGAAGGCCATCTCCGACGGCGACCTCAGCGTGGACATTCAGGTCAAGGGCGATGGCGACAGCCTGCTCGGCGCCATGCGCGACATGCGCGGCAAGCTGCGCGGCATGATAGAGGAAATCGGCCGCGCCAGCGCCAGCATCAACCAGTCCTGCCACCAGCTGACGCGCGACATGGACAAGGTGCATGAGGTATCCGGCATCGCCAGCTCGTCCACCACCTCGGCCGCCGCCGCCATCGAGCAGCTATCGGTCAGCATAGACCACGTCAGCGCCAGCACCCGCGACACCGAAACCGGCGCCCGCGACACCGCCGAGCTGGCGCGCCAGGGCCAGACGCTGGCCGGCGACGCCGCCGAAGGCATCCGCCGCATTGCCGACCAGGTGCATGGCGCCAGCGACATGGTGGCGCAGCTGGCCGAGCGCAGCCGCAGCATCAGCAGCATCGCCGAGACCATACGCGACATCGCCAACCAGACCAATCTGCTGGCGCTGAACGCGGCCATCGAGGCGGCGCGCGCCGGCGAGATGGGCCGCGGTTTCGCCGTGGTGGCCGACGAGGTGCGTAAACTGGCCGAACGCACCGCCAGCGCCACCGATGAGATCAGCAGCATCGTGCAGGCGGTCATCGACGAGACCGGCAATGTCTCCGGCCGCATGGACGAGATCCGCCCGGCGGTGCAGTCCGGCGTAGAGCAGGTCAAGCAGGCGGCCGACACGCTGCAAGCCATCAGCCAACAGGCCAGCAGCGCGCTGGAAAATGTCCACAATGTGGTGGTGGCGATGGGCGAGCAGAGCCAGGCCGGCACCAATATCGCCGGCAATGTCGAGCAGGTGGCCGGCGTGGTGGAGGAAACGCAGAACTCGGTCAGCCACGCGGTGGAGGCGGTGCGCGCCATCGATCAGCAGGCCGCCAACCTGCAGCAAACCGTCGGCCGTTTCCGCCTGTAGGCAGCAAGACACTTGCCGCCGCCGTTGCGGCTGGCATAATGGTTGCGGGCAAACGCTCCATGACAGCAAGAAGAAAAACTGAGGACAGACAGGAACCCCAGCACGCTTCAGTGGAGAAAAGTATGTCTGATGCCCGCATGCCGGCAGGCCTCATCGAATGGCTGCAACAGAGCAAGGCGAGAGATGTCGAACTCGCCTTCGCCGACGTACACGGTTTCCCCCGTGGCAAGACGCTGCCCGCTCCCGCCTTCATCAAAGGGCAGCAGCTGCGCATCGCCCGCGCGGTACCGCTGCAAAGCTGTGTCGGCGAATTCCCCGACTACAGCTTCTATGGCGAACACGATCCGGACGTCACCCTGCTGCCGGATTACGATACCCTGCGTCTGGTCCCCTGGGCCAAGACGCCGCGCGCGCTGGTGATCTGCGATTGCGTCGACCACGACGGCAGCCTGTCGCCGCTGGCGCCGCGCTCCGTGCTGAAACAGCTGCTGGCGCGCTACGCCGCCCGCGGCTGGACGCCCATCGTCGCCCCGGAGCTGGAGTTTTACCTGTTCGCCGCCCATGGCGATCCGGCCCAGCCGTTCCAGCCGCCGGCGCTGCCCTGCGGCCGCCGCGAAACCGGCTTCGACGCCTTCGGCTTCTCCGCCCTGGGAGAACTGGAAGCGTTCTTCGACGACCTCTACCGCGCCTGCGAGGTATTGGGCATCGCCACCGATACCTGCGTCCACGAGATGGGCCCCAGCCAGTTCGAGATCAATCTGAAGCACGGCGACGCGCTGCAGCTGGCCGACCACACCTTCCTGTTCAAGACCGCGCTGAAGGAAACCGCCCATCGCCACGGCCTGAGCGCGGTATGCATGGCCAAGCCGCTGTCCGGCCAGCCCGGCAGCTCCATGCACCTGCACCAGAGCGTGGTGGACCGCCGCGGCGCCAATGTATTCAGCCAGGCCGACGGCTCGGCCAGCCCGGCCTTCTTCGGCTTCATCGCCGGCCTGCAGCGCTTCCTGCCGCAACTGATGCCGCTGTTCTGCCCCAACCCCAACTCCTACCGCCGCTTCGTCAAGGGCATGGCGGCGCCGGTCAATCTGAGCTGGGGCCTGGACAACCGCTCGGTCGGCCTGAGGGTGCCGGTATCGGGGCCGGAGGCGCGCCGGGTGGAGAACCGCCTGCCCGGCTGCGACGCCAACCCCTATCTGGCGCTGGCCGCCAGCCTGGGCGCCGGCCTGGCCGGCATCGAACAAGGCCTGACGCCGGACGAAGCGGCGCATGGCAATGTGTTCAAGCAGCAGGCCGCCAGCCTGCCGTCCACGCTGGACGCAGCCTGCGCCGCCATGGCGGCCGGCGATGCGGCCGAAGCCCTGTTCGGCGCCGATTTTTGCCGCGCCTATCTGGCGGTGAAGGAGGTGGAGCTGAACGACTACCACCGCCAGATCACCAGTTGGGAGCGGCAGTACTTGGGGTTCTTGGTCTGACCGACTCCGCCAGCCGCCGATGAGATCGACGGAGTCCGCTGCGCGGACGATGATTTTCAAGGCGGTTCCGCCCGCCGGACGTGTCAGGGGGCTGTCTCGCCAGCCCCCTGACCACCCCAGGCGACCCCGACGGCCCGAGAAACCCCGACGAAACAGTCTTGCGCCAGGCGCCGCCGATCAAAAAGCGGCGGCTTAACTTCCCCTGTCGCAAAACTGTTTCGCCGGGGTTTCTCGGGCCGAAGGGGGAGGGGCGCGCGTCGACAGCGCGGCTTATCCACAGGCATCCCTCGCCATCCAGGGGTTTTCGTTTCATTGCTTTGGATCAACACCCGCGCTCGCCCCGCAAGACAAGGCCCGCCATGCCGCGGTATGCTGAAGTCATCCCACCAAGCAGATGTATGCCAAGGAGCCGCCGATGTACAGCCACATCATCGCCGCGATAGACGGCAGCAATAATTCCGACAAGGCCTTGAACGAGGCCATCCGCCTGGCGAAATTCGCCGATTCCCGCCTGACCCTGATCCATATCGCCAGCCTGCGCGACCTGGCCGTGGACAGCCTGGGCGTCTACGCCGGCGACCCGGGCTACGACCTGGTGCTGAAGCAGGGCGAGGAAGCGCTGGCGCGCGCGCAGCAGATCGCCCGCAACGCCGGCCTGACCAATGTGGTCAGCCATATGGAAAAAAGCTGGGAAGGCGGCCATGACCTGGCCGACCTGTTGCTGGGCTATGCCCGCTCGCAGCAAGCCAGCCTGATCGTATTGGGCACGCACGGCCGCAGCGGCCTGGCCCATCTGTTCCTGGGCAGCTTCGCCGAAGACGTGCTGCGCCGCAGCCACTTGCCGCTCTTGGTGGTGCGCAGCCAGGACGACGACGACATCAGCGTCGATTAAGCCCGCCTTGCGCGGGCCGTTTCTGGTTTCAGCGGCGGACGGCGTGGACGAAGAACTCGTGATTGCCGTCGCCGCCCTTGATCGGGCTGTCGAACCAGGCCAGCACCTGCATGTTCTGCTCGGCCAACACCCGGTTAATCTTGTCCTGCACCAGCGGGTAAAGGCTCTCGTCGCGGACGATGCCGCCCTTGGACAAGCCCTCGCGTCCCACCTCGAACTGCGGCTTGACCAGGTTGAGCAAGCGGCCGCCCGGCTTCAGCAGCGGCAAGGCCGAGGGCAGCGCCAGGCTCAGCGAGATGAAGGACACGTCGCACACCATCAGGTCGAAGCCGTCGCCGTCGTTGGCTGCCAACAGCGCCGCGTGATCCAGCGCGCGGGCGTTGACGCCCTCGAAGTAGCGCACCCTGGCGTCCTCTCGCAGCCTGGCGTGCAATTGCTCGTGCCCCACATCCACCCCTACCACCCGGCGCGCGCCGGACTGCAGCAGGCAGTCGGTAAAGCCGCCAGTGGACTGGCCCACATCCAGCGCGCTCCAGCCGGCCACGGCGAGGCCGGCCGCCGCCAAGGCGCCCTGCATCTTCAGGCCGCCGCGCGAGACGAAACGGTCGGCCTCGTCGGCCACGATGTCGAATGCCTCATTCGCCGGGAATTTCTGACTGGGCTTGCCGACTACCTGTCCCCGGCAGCTGACGCGGCCGGCGGCAATCAGGTTCTGCGCCGCCGTGCGCGACGCGGCAAGTCCTTGTTCCACCAGCAAAACATCCACTCGAATCATGTCCACTCCCGGCCAGGGCCGTCCCATAAACGCGACAGGTTGGCGAAGCCGGCGCGGGCTGTCAAGCCGCTCCGCGCCGCGCCGCGCCGCGCCGCCCGGCAGGCGGAATCGCGCCCGCCAGGTTTACAATAAAATGCTAATGGTGCTAGTCTAAAAATCAACAAGCTGATTTTATTCATGAATTCCGCACGATAGCCATCCAGCCGCGATCCAGCTTGCCGCCATAAACAGCAAGCTTATGAATCCGTGCTGACGCTATCCATCCCGCGCCCGCCAAGCGGGCGTCCATGGCGCTCCCCATGAGCCGCCCGTCTTTCCATTTCCAGCGGCGCGCGCCTCGCGCGAGGCCGTGCCGCGCCGCCACGCATAGGAGTATTGATGGTCTTACGCCTGTCGCTATTGCTAACCGTATTATTCGCGCTGTGGGGCGTCGTCGCCCCGGAGCACATGACCCATACCGCCTCGCAGTGGTTGAGCTTCACCATTTCCCGCTTCGGCTGGTTCTACCTGATGTCGGTGTTCGGCTTCCTGGTGTTCGCGCTGTACCTGGCCTTCGGCCGCTTCGGCCACATCCGCCTGGGCAAGGAGGACGACGAACCGGAATTTTCGCGCATGAGCTGGTTCTCCATGTTGTTTTCCGCCGGCATGGGCATCGGCCTGGTGTTCTGGGGCGTGGCCGAGCCGCTGTCCCACTTCGCCACGCCGGCCAGCGCGTCCACCGCGCCGGAATCGGCCGAAGCCGCGCGCCTGGCGATGCGCCATGTGTTCTTCCACTGGGGCCTGCATCCATGGGCGGTATACAGCCTGACCGCGCTGGCCCTGGCCTACTTCAAGTTCAACCGCGGCCAGAGGGGGCTGATCAGCGCGGCCTTCCGTCCGCTGCTGGGCAAGCGGGTCGATGGCCCCATCGGCACCGCCATCGATGTGCTGGCGGTGCTGGCCACCGTGTTCGGCGTGGCCACCACGCTGGGCTTCGGCGCGCTGCAGATCGAAAGCGGCATGCAGATGCTGTTCGGCATCGCGCCTTCGGACTGGCTGACCGTGGCCATCGTGGTCATCGCCACCGCGCTGTTCCTGCTGTCGTCGCTGACCGGCCTGTCGCGCGGCATCAAGTGGCTGTCCAATCTGAACATCGTGCTGGCCATCCTGCTGTTCCTGGCTGTGGTGCTGCTCGGCCCCACCGGCTTCATCTTCGATACCTTCACCACCACGCTGGGCGATTATCTGGGCAATCTGACCAGCAGCAGCCTGCGCATGTCGCCGTTCAGCCAGGGCACCTGGATGGCCAACTGGACGCTGTTCTACTGGGCATGGTGGGTCACCTGGGCGCCGTTCGTCGGCATGTTCATCGCCCGCGTCTCGCGCGGCCGCACCATACGCGAATTCATGGTCGGCGTGCTGCTGGTGCCGGCGCTGGCCAGCTTTGTCTGGTTCTCCGCCTTCGGCGGCACCGCGCTGGACATGCAATTGTTCGGCGGCGTCGATCTGGTCGGCGCGGTGAAGCATGACGTCTCCACCGCCTTGTACGTGATGTTCGAGCAACTGCCGGGCGGCCATGTCCTGTCCTTGCTGGCCATGCTGCTGGTGATCATCTTCTTCATCACCTCGGCCGATTCGGCCACCTTCGTGCTGGGCATGTTCACCAGCGGCGGCAGCCTGAATCCCAGCCACCGCCTCAAGCTGATCTGGGGCGTGCTGCTGGCCGCCATCGCGCTGGTGCTGCTGCAAAGCGGCGGCCTGAAAGCGCTGCAGGCGGTGCTGATCGTCAGCGCGCTGCCCTTCATGCTGATCATGATAGGCATGGCGGTGTCGCTGTACCGCGCGCTGGATGAGGAGGAGCGTGACGGCCGCCGCCGCGAGATCCGCCGCCTGCGCCAGCTGGAAGCGCTGGAAAAACGGCAGCAGAATTGAGCGCATGGCGGGACGAACGGCCGATTTGCTGCCATCATCACGCTATCGTCTTGCCATGGAGAAGATATGGACACGCATCAACTAGACCCGGCCGAAGTGCGCGTGCTGGGCGCGCTGGCGGAAAAGCAAGCGCTGACGCCGGACGCCTACCCGATGACGCTGAACGGCCTGTCCAGCGCCTGCAACCAGCTGACCAGCCGCGAACCGGTGATGCAGCTGTCCGAGGCCGACATCAGCGCGGCGCTGGATGCGCTGATCGCCAAGAAGCTGGTGGCCGAGCGCATGCCGGCCGGCAGCCGGGTGGCCAAGTACGAGCATAGGCTCAACTACGAGTGGAATATCGAAGGCGCCAAGCTGGCCGCGCTGGCCATGCTGATGCTGCGCGGCGCGCAGACCACCGCCGAAATCCGCACCCGCTCCGGCCGCCTGTACACCTTCTCCGGCGTGGAGGAAGTGGAAACCGCGCTGAACGCGCTGGCTGACAAGTATCCGCCGCTGGTGATGAAGCTGGAGCGTCAGCCCGGCGAGCGCGAGGCGCGCTGGTGCCATCTACTGTCCGGCGAGCCCCAAGCCGCGCCGGCGCCGTCGTGCGAAGTGATAGACGTGGGCCTGACTGGCCGCGTGGCCGCGCTGGAGGCCGAAGTGGCGGCGCTGAAGGCCATGGTGCTGTCGCTGGAGCAGCGGCTGAACAGCTGAGTCCAGCCTCGGCAACGGTCCCGCCCCCAAGCCCGGTCCTACCGGGCTTTTTTGTATTGCGCGGCCGTAAACCGCAACGGCGGCCATGCCGTTCAATGAACTTGTTTTTTAGAAATTGGTCACTATCTCTTGCGTCTGAACCCAACAGGAATTACCGCATGAAGCATTTCGCACTCGCGCTGGCCTTGGCTGGCCTGGCCGGCGGCGCCCACGCCGCCGATTACATCGCCGGTTTCGGCAACGGCACGCAGCAATTCCAGCGCACGCCGGACGGCTTCGGCATCGGCCTGAATCTGGATTACCTGCGCGACGACCACAAAGGCAGCGCCGGCGGCGCCGGCCTGGAATTCGCGCTGCCGCTCGGCCCGCTGACGGTAGCCGCCGGCGGCAAGCTGATGGCGCTGTCGCCGGACAGCGGCTCCGCCACCGCCACGCTGATCGGCGGCCGCGCCAGCTTCAATGTCTCGCCCAAGATCAAGCTGTTCGGCCAAGCCTATTACGCGCCCAGCAGCTTCGCCAGCGGCAGCGTCAACCGCGTCAACGACTACGCCGCCGGCGTGCGCTGGAACGCGTTCGGCCCGCTCAGCGTGGAGGCAGGCTACCGCTACTTCGACGTCCGCCGCGACGACGACAGCCGCAGCCGCCGGCTGGCCGACGGCGTCTATCTGGGCGCCGGCTTGAGCTTCTGAGCCTAGGGGCTGTCGACGTTTGGTGAGCGGTCGCGCCGGGATGCGTTTTGCGACGAATCGAGGCGTTTCGCGCGCCGCATAGTCATTCTCTGCCAGCGCGGAACAACGAAGAGTCGGCGCGAAAGGCGCCCGGCCCTGCGGGTTTGGCCGCTTTGGGCCGGAAGCCACGTTGCCCAGCCCTTGCATAGAATGACTATGCGTCGGACTGCGCGCCTTGCTTCCGGCCCAAATCGGCTCAAACGCGATCCACTTACCAAACGTCAACAGCCCCTAGCGGCCAGCCAGGAAAAACGGCAGCTCGCGCTGCCGTTTTTCATTGCCCCATCGACTCACCACCACAAATGGAAACGCTGCTCCGGCGGCAGATACATCTTGTCGCCGGGCATCACGCCGAAAGCCTGGTAGAACGGGTCCAGATTGCTGACGGTGCCGATCGGCCGCCAGATATCCGGCGTATGCGGGTCGGACACCAGTTGCTGCACCGTGGCCGCGTCTCGGCTCTTGCTGCGCCAGGACTGGGCGAAAGCGATGAAGAAGCGCTGGTCGCCGGTCAAGCCGTCGATCACCGGCGCGTCCTTGCCGCCCAGGGCGATCTGGTAGGCCTTGTAGGCGATTTCCAGGCCGGCGTTGTCGGCAATGTTCTCGCCCAGCGTCAGCTCGCCGTTGACGCGGTGGCCCTTCACCGGCTCGAAAGCGCTGTACTGTTTGACCAGTCGGGCCGTCACTTGCTTGAAGTGCTTCTCGTCGGCCGGCGTCCACCAGTTGCGCATATTGCCGTCGCCGTCGAACTGGTGGCCCTGGTCGTCGAAGCCATGGCTGATCTCGTGGCCGATGGTGGCGCCGATGCTGCCGTAATTGACCGCCAGATCGAAACGGGGATCGAAGTAAGGCGACTGCAGGATGGCCGCCGGGAACACGATCTCGTTATTGGCGGCGTTGTAATAGGCGTTGACCGTCTGCGGCGTCATGCCCCATTCGGCGCGATCGACCGGCTGGCCCAGCCGCTTGGCGTCGCGCAGGTAGTTGAACGCGCTGATGCGCGCCACGTTGCCGGCCAGATCGTCGGCCTTGATCTCCAGCGCGGAGTAGTCGCGCCACTTGTCCGGGTAGCCTATCTTCAGCATGTACTTGGACAGCTTGGCGTGGGCCTCCTGCTTGGTGGCCGGCTCCATCCAATCCAGCGTGTCTATGCTCTGGTCGTAGGCCTTCAGCAGGTTGTGCACCAGCTCGTCAGCCTGGCGCTTGGCCTCGGGCGTGAAATACTTCTCGACGTACAGCTTGCCCACCGCCTCGCCCAAGCCATCGTTGACCAGGGTCACCGCTTTCTTCCAGCGCGGCCGGTCCGCGCCGCGGCCAGCAAGCGCCTTGCCGTAGAAGTCGAAATGCGCGGCCACCCAGGGTTGGTCCAGGTAAGGCGAGTACACGTCCAGCGTGCGCAGCGTCAGATAATCGCGCAGCACCGCCGGCGGCGTATGCGCCAGCAAGCCGGACAGTTTGGCCAGATAGCTCGGCTGGTCCAGATTGACATGCGTGGCGGCGGACAACTGCGCGCCGGCCAATAAGCGCGTCCAGTCATAACCGGGCAAGGTCTTGGGCAAGTCAGCCACGGCCACCTTGTTATAGGTCTTTTGGATGTCGCGGTTCTCGACATTGCTCCACTGGATGCGCGCCAGCTTGTCTTCCAGCGCGTAGACCGCCTTGGCGCGGCGCTCGGCATGCTTCTCGCCTGCCAAAGTGAGCAGCTTGCCCAGATAACGCTGATACGCCTGGCGCGCCTTGGCGAAGTCTGCCGATTTGCTGAGGTAGTAATCCCGTTCCATCCCCAGGCCGGACTGGTTCACCCCGGCCAGATAAACCGAAGAGTTCTTCGGGTCCTGCCCCACATAGAAGCGGAACGGCGTGTCTACCAGCTGCGTCTGCAAGCCGGCCATATACGCCACCGCCTGCTGCGCGGAAGCCAAGCCGGCAATCTCGTCCAGCTGGGCGCGCAAGGCGCTCAGCCCCCGCTTGGCGATGGCGGCCTCGTCCATGAAGCTGCGATACAGGTCCGCTACCTTGCGGCCTTCGGCCGTGGCGGCATCGGCGTGCTCGATGATGTCGCGTACGCGCTGCTGGTTCAGGTCGTACAGATATTCGGCTACGCCGGTGGACGAGCGCTCGGCCGGGATCTCGGCCCGTTTCATCCAGGCGCCGTTGGCGTACAGCGAGATGTTGTCCTGGATGCGCACCGAGTGGTCGATGCCCTTCAGGTCTATGCCATAGGCGCCATAATCGAGTTCTTGAGCCGATCCGGCCCAGGCCGCCTGCAGGCTCAACAACATAACCAGCGGCAACCATTTCTTCGTTTGCATGCGTTCTCCCTTGTTTCAATCGCTTCTATGCAAACGTCAATCATAGTGATTCCACACCTCCAGCACCACACTCCCGCCTGCGGCCATCCAGCCGAGCCACCCCTGGCATTAACAATAATTAACAAACTCAGCCTCGATAGCCTTGATTTTCACAGCCCCGTAATTGACATAGACATTCAAAAAAATACAATTCATGACGCTGTACTTATCAATGGCAACTTTCCTGAACGGTACTTATGAAAATCTCCAATATCGATGTCACGCTGCGCGACGGCGGTTACCGCAATCTTTTCAGCTTCAGCGAAAACTACGCCAAACAGCACGTTCAGATGATGGACCAAGCCGGCGTGGAATGGATTGAAATCGGCTATCGCAACGGCTCTTTCAAACCGATAGACAATATTGGTCAAACCGGCCTGTCGCCCGACGCTTACATTCGCTCGCTGCGTGAAGTCGCCCAGCGGCCTTACATCTGCGTGATGGCGCATCCGAAGAACATCCCCGAGCAGGATCTGGCTCACATGCGCACGCTCGGCGTGGACATGCTCCGTTTCTGCGCCGACCAGCAGAACATGGCGAGGACGCTGGACTATGTGCGCGAGGCCAAACAGCTGGGCTACACCGTGTGCTTCAACTTGACCCGGATCAGCCAGCACAGCGTCAAGATGATGGCGCGCCAGGCCGAGCAGGCCGTGGAAGCCGGCGCCGACGTCATCTATCTGGCCGACTCCAACGGCAGCATGACCCCGGAACGGGTGGAGCGTCTGGTCACCACCATCCACAGCGTCGGCCAGTGCGAAGTGGGCTTCCACGCCCACGACAACGTCGGCCTGGCGATGAGCAACAGCATCGCCGCGCTGAACGCCGGCGCCAGCTTCATCGACTCTTCGCTGCGCGGCATGGGCAAAGGCGCCGGCAACCTGAAGCTGGAACTGTGGCTGGGCTTCCTGCGCCGCGAACGCGGCGTCTCGCAGTACGACTACGCGCCGCTGCTGGACCAGGTGGATCATCTGGAAAAGACCGACAGCCAGGCGCGCCCAGCGCAGCCGCTGGACGATCTGATCCTCGGCCTGTTCGATCTGAACGTGGAACAGCGCGAGCGCCTGCACAGCAATGCCCGCCGCGTCAGCGACATGCTGGCCAACGCCGAGGCCTGAGCGGATGGCGGCTCTACAACAACCGATATCAGCGGCGTTCGGACCCGAAACGGGCCCCGCCGCCATCGTGATGGCGCCGATGATGGCTGTCTGGGATAACGGCGCGTTCTGCGCGCCGCTGACGGAGCAGCTGGTGGCGCGCGGCTACCGCGTCACCGTATACGACACCATGAGCCTGGCCCGCGATTGCGATGACCTGCCGCAGGCCGCCGCCCGCTGGGCGGCGGTGCTGGCCGAACGCCACTCCAGCGTCGAACTCGCCGTCGGCTAGGCCTATGGCGGCGCACTGGTGCAATACCTGCTGGGCGGCGCGCTGTCCGCGTGCCCGCGCTTTCTCGGCATCTCCGCCCCCACCTACTGCGACGGCGCGCTGCGCGCGGGCCTGGGCGACATCCTGCGGCTGCTGCGCGACAGCAGTCCCGAAGCCGCGCTGCAGATGCTGGAATGGCGCGTGCTGGCCGACCACAGCGACGCCATGCCGGCCCGGCCCGAACAAGCGCCGGATGAAACCGCGGCGCGGCTGGCTCCCGGCCTCAGCCATCTGCTCGACGCCGACGCCCGTGCCGAAGTCGCCGCTTACGGCGGCCGCGCGCTGTGGCTTTACGGCGAAGGCTCGCGGCTGGTGCGCGGCGCCAACATCGTACCCGCGCCACGCCGCGCGCATCAGCGCGCGGTCGGCCTGCCCGACTGCGGCATGCGCCCCCTCAGCGATGCCCAAGCTGAATCGATAGCCTTGATAGAAGCGTTTCTGGACGAATCCACACTATGAAGAAAATCCTGGTACTACCCGGCGACGGCATCGGCCGCGATGTCTGCGATGCGGCGCTGCCGGTCTTCGACTTGCTGCAGCTGCCGATCGAGCTTCATTTCGGCGACATAGGCTGGGAATGCTGGCGCAACGGCGGCAACCCGGTGCCGGCGGAAACCTGGCGCCAGATCGAGCAATCCGACGCCGTGCTGCTCGGCGCCATCACCAGCAAGGGCAAGCTGGAGGCCGAGCAGGAACTGATACCCGAGCTGCAGGGCAAGGGGCTGAAATACGTGTCGCCGGTGATCCAGCTGCGCCAGCGGCTGGAGCTGTTCGCCAACGTGCGGCCGGCCCGCCACCTGACCGGCGCCCGCAAGCCCTTCCATTGCGTGGTGATCCGCGAGAACACCGAAGGTCTCTACGCCGGCATGGACCGCAAAGGCATTCCGGAATCGATGAGCGATTGGGTGCGCCACCCCAACATCGACCGCAGCGGCCCCGGCGAAGCCGCGATCAGCGTGCGGCTGCAAACGCGCTTCGGCCTGGAACGGCTGTTCCGCCATGCCTTCGACTACGCTCGCGACCACGGCCTGGACCGCGTCACTTTCGCCGACAAGCCGAACGTGCTGCGCGACAGCGGCCAGTTCGCCGCCGACATCTTCCACGCCATCGCCGCCGGCTATCCCGGCATCGGCGCCGACATCCAGAACGTGGACGCGGTGGCGCTGTGGCTGGTGCGCCGGCCGGAAAGCTTCGGCGTCATCGTCGCCGAGAACATGTACGGCGACATCCTGTCCGACCTGGCCGCCGGCGTGATGGGCGGCCTCGGCGTCGCGCCCAGCGCCAATGTCGGCAACCGCGTCTGCTACTTCGAGCCGGTGCACGGCAGCGCGCCTGCGATGGCCGGCAAGGACAAGGCCAACCCGGCGGCGATGTTCCTCAGCATCGCGCTGCTGTTGCGCCATCTCGGCTTCGACGAAGCCGCCGCGCGCATCGACGCCGCCGTCAGCCAAACCATTCGCGCCGGCCGCGCCCTGACCTACGACCTGGGCGGCAACGCCGGCACCGCCGAAATGGCGCGCGCCATACTGCAGGCCTTGCGCCGTCCGCAAGCGCTGAAGCGGGCCAGCATCCTGTGCGTCGGCGACGAATTGCTCAACGGCAGCGTGGTCAACAGCAACGCCGCCGAAATCGGCAAACGCTTGAGCGCCGCCGGCTACGCCGTAGGCCTGCAATTAAGCAGCCCGGACCAACTGCCCGCCATCCGCGCGGCCCTGGACCAGTGCCTGGGCCAATCCGACCTGGTGGTGGTCAATGGCGGCCTAGGCCCCACGTCCGACGATCTTACCCGCGATGGCGTCGCGGCCGCGCTGGGCCTGCCGCTGCATTTCGACGCCGGCTCGATGGCGCATATCGAACAGCGGCTCACCGGCTTCGGTCTGGCGGTCAATCCGCAAAACCGCCGCCAGGCGATGTTCCCCGAGGGCGCGGCGATTCTGCCCAATGCCAACGGCACCGCCCCCGGCTTCGCGCTGGACTGGCAAGACCGGCGCATCCTGGTGCTGCCCGGCCCGCCGCGCGAATGCCTGCCGATGCTGGACGCCAGCCTGCCGCCGGCGCCTGCGCGGCAAGACGCGCCGGTTCGCCGCTGGCTGCTGCTCGGCGTGATCGAAGCCGACATCGCCGATGCCGTCGAAGCCTGTCTGCGCGACGCGGGACAGGAAGCCGCGGTGTCCTATTTGTGGCGTTACCCGCACGTCGAGGTAAGCATCCGCCACGACGACGACGGCGAACCCGCCTGGCTGGACGCGGTGGAAACGCTGCTGCGGCCGCACCTGGTCAGCCGCGATGGCGCCAGCGCCGTCTCCCAGCTGGCCGGCGCGCTGGCCGGCCGCGCCTGGCTGCTGGACAGCGGCATCGCAGGCGCGGACCTGGGCGGACTGCTGCCCGCACCGGCCGCCGGCGATGCCGACCCCGTCCGGATCCGGATCGACGCCAGCCGCGAGCTGGCGCCTCCCTGGCAGGGCGTGCTGAGCCTGAGCTGCCAGATCGACAACGGCGGCCAGCGCAGCAGCTACCGGCTGGACGTGCCGCACCGCGGCGCGGAAGTGGCCGACTACGTCCGCGAATTCTTCGCCTGGAGCCTGCTGCGCAGCTTGAATGGCGCCCATTCCCATACCGAAAGCGAACCCGCATGACCGAACATCAAAACACGCTGCGCCAGCGCCTGCAGGCGCTGGACACCCCCTCCATCGCCGACGCCATGGACAGCCTGGGCCTGTACGGCCCGCTGCCCGGCATCGTCAGCCGCGCGCCGGGGCAACACACCATCGCCGGTCCGGCCTTCACCGTGCGCTACCAGTCCTTCGAACGCCAGGCAGGCGAATTCCACAACGCCGGCAACTACATCGACGAGGTTGCCGCCGGCGAGGTGATCCTGGTCGACAACCAAGGCCGCGCCGACTGCACCGTCTGGGGCGACATCCTGACCGAAATGGCTTTGCGCAAAGGCATCACCGGCACGCTGATCCACGGCGCCGCCCGCGACATCGGCGAAATCCAGCGCCAGGGCTACCCGCTGTTCAGCGCCGCCGTGTTCATGTACTCCGGCAAGAACCGCGTCCGCCTCAGCGAGAAACGCGTCGCGCTGCAGATCGGCCCCACCGAGGTCCAACCGGGCGACTGGATCGTCGCCGACAGCAGCGGCGCGCTGGCCATTCCCGCCGCGCAGGTGGAGGAAGTGCTGCAGCGCGCGGAGCGGATCGACGCCACCGAGCGGAAGATCCGCGCCGCGCTGCGCGACGGCGTGCCGCTTGAGCAGGCCAGGGCCGCTTACCGCTACGACCGCCCGTGGGAAGAGGCGACGCCGGCATGAGCGCATTCCAGTCCTACTGGCGCGAACGGCTGCGCTTCCTCGACGTGCACTATCACGCCGCGCCGGACGCTTTCCGCCGCCGCCACGGGGTGATCGAAACGGGGAGGCGCTACCAGGCGCTGCAGGGCGGCGTGGTGCTGAAGAACCACCTCGGCGACAGCGTCGCCAGCGCGGAGGCCGCCCGGGCGCTGGATCTGCCGGTGTTCGGCTCCACCGTGCTCAACGCGGTGGCCGGCGGTCCGTGCCGGCGGGCGCTGGAGGCATCGCTGTGCAGGCTCCAGTCCGAGCACAGCGGCCGCCTGCTGGTCCATCTGCCCACGGTGACCGCGGCCAGCCACCGCAGCCGCCTCAGCCGCAGCCACAGCAATCCGTTCTGCGAGGCCGCCTTCGGCGAGGCGGCGGCGATCTGCGACGAGCAAGGCCAGCTGCTGCCGCAGACGCGGGAGCTGCTGGCCATGGCGCGCGACTATCCGCTGGTCATTTCCAGCGGACATGCCTCCCGCAACGAGGTGATGCGGCTGCTGGACGCCGCCGACCAGCTGGGCACACCGCGGCTGATGCTGAACCAGCCCGCCAATCCGATGACCGGCATGAGCGCTGCCGACCTGACGGCCATCGCCGGCCCGGACTGGCTGTACATCGAGCAGACGGCCTTGACTTACCTGTTGGGCTACCAGGACTGGGACGACTTCCAGACCGTGCTGCGCGGACTGCCCAATGTCGTCTACAGCTCGGACCTAGGCCAAACCAGCCAGCCGGACATCGAGGACTGGCACCGGCAAAGCCTGGGTTGGTTCGACGACATGCGGCTGGACTCAAAGCGCCGCGACAGCGTCTGGCTGGAAACGCCGCTCGCCATGCTGGCTCCATGACAATAAGATTGCCATTGCAATAGCAATGGCGTTGGCATCGCGTCCGCGATGCCGACCCCTCACCCGCCAAATCATTCAGGAAGGAAATATGGCGAACACCCACCCCAAGCAACCGCGGCTGCTGTTGCTGACCATCACCATGATGTCGGTGATCGGCCTCGTCGCCAGCGACATCTTTTTGCCGGCGCTGCCCAACATCGTCGAACACTTTCATATCAGCGCCAGCCAAGGCCAGTCCATGCTTGGCAACTTTCTGTTCGGCATCGCGCTGATGCAGCTGTTCTACGGTCCGCTGTCCGACAGCCTGGGCCGCCGCCGCCTGCTGTTGCTCGGCATCGCGCTGTTCAGCGTCACGTCGATCGCCATTCCGTACGCGCAGGACTTCCACCAGGTTCTGCTATTGCGGATGCTGCAAGCCATTGGCGCCTGCGCCGGGATCACGCTGGGGCGCGCCATCGTCGGCGACCTGTTCAGCAAGGAAGACGCCGGCAAGGTTTTTCTGACCATTTTTCCGGTCGTCGGCATGTCGCCGGCCATCGCGCCGCTGATCGGCGGCCAGCTCAGCAACGCCTGGGGCTGGCAAGCCTGCTTCATCTTCTCGATGCTGTTCGGCCTGGCGCTGATCGCGCTGATCCTGACGCAGTTGTCGGAAACGCTGCCGCCGGCCCGACGCCGCCCGCTGTCGCTGGGTCAAGTGGCCCAGGCCTACCGCACCTTGCTGGGCACGCTGCGCTTCTGGCATTACGCCATCATCCCCTGCGTCGCCTATTCGGTCTATTTCGCCTACATCGCCGAGTCGCCGTTCCTGCTGCAGGCGCAAGGCGTGCCGCGTAACCTGATCGGCTATTCCTACATCAGCCTGTCCGCCACCTATGTGGCCGGCAACCTGCTGGCGCGGCGGCTGATGCCGCGCGGCCATAGCAGCGACCAGCTGCTGGCCATGGGCTACAAGATTTTCCTCGCCGGCGGCGTCGCGCTGCTGCTGGCCACGACGCTGCTGCCGCACTCTTTCCCCGCCTGCATCGCCGCGATATCCATCCTGACCCTGGGCAACGGCTTCCTGCTGCCGCTGGGCACCAGCGGCGCGGTCACCTGCGTTCCCAGCCTGGCGGGCTCCGCCTCCGGCCTGATGGGCGCGCTGCAGATCGCCTCCGCGGCGCTGACCGCCAACTACATCGGACAACTGTCGCAGCACCAGCCGGGGCGCTTCGGCATCGTGGTGCTGGCGCTGGTCGCCGCCGGCTTCGTGCTGTTCCACTGGCTGGGCGCGTCGGCCAAGGCCGGCCAGCCGGCCAGCGAGACCGGCCGGGCCTGAGCGGCCACGCTCAGGCGTCCATCAGGCGCTGGTACAGGTACACCAGCACCCGCGCCAATTCGGTGGCGGTGTCCTCCTGTCCGGCATTGCCGGCGTGGCCGCCGCCGTCGGTTTCGTAGAACAGCGCGTCGTGGCCCAGCTCCAGCAGCCGCGCCACCATTTTGCGGGCGTGGCCTGGGTGCACCCGGTCGTCGCTGGCGCTGGTGGTGAACAGCGCCAGCGGATAGCGCGCGTCGGCGCGCAGATTGTGGTACGGCGAATAGGCGGCCAGGGCCTCCCGCTCCGCCGCGTCGTCCGGATCGCCGTACTCGTCTATCCAGCTGGCGCCGGCCAAGAGCTGGGTGTAGCGCAGCATGTCCAGCAAGGGCACCTCGCACACCACGGCCCGGAACAGCTCCGGCCGCTGCGCCATGGCCGCGCCCACCAAGAGGCCGCCGTTGCTGCCGCCTTCTATCGCCAACTTGGCCGGAGAGGTCAGCTTGCGGGCGATCAGGTCTTCCGCCACCGCGATGAAGTCGTCGAAGCTGACCTGGCGCTTGCCGCCCTGCGCCGCCTGGTGCCAATGCGGGCCGAACTCGCCGCCGCCGCGGATGCAGGCCAGCACGAAAGCGCCGCCCTGGCCCAGCCAGTGCGGACCAAAGTTTTCGATGTAATACGGCAGCATCGGCACCTCGAAGCCGCCATAGCCGTACAGCAGGGTCGGCGTCGCGCCGTCGAACGGCGCGTCGCGGCGGCGCACCACGAAGTACGGAATCCGCTCCCCATCCGGCGCGGTGGCCTGCCACTGCTCGGCCACATAGGGAGCCGGATCGAAGGCCTCCGGCTGGCGGCGCAGGCATTCGTGCTCGCCGCTGGCCACATCCAGCCGGTACAGGCCGCTGGGGGTCAGGAAATCGCTGTAGCTGTAGTAAAGGACGTCGCTCTGCCACGGCTGGTCGGCGATTTCGATCACGCCGTCGGCGGGCAGCTCCAGGGCTTGCGCCTGCCACAGGCCATCCTGCTTGGCGAAGCACAGCATGCGGCTCTTGACGTTGTCCAGCAGGTTGACCAGCAAGCGGCTGCGCGTGGTTTCCACCATCGCCACCGCCAGCCGCGGCTCGGGCGCCTGCAGCAATTGCGGAGCCGGGCCATCGCCAAACAGGTCCGCCAGGCTGACCGCCAACAGGCTGCCGCTAAGGTAGGTCTGGCCGCGCCAGCGCCAGTCTTCGGCCAGCTTGACGATGAAGTCGCCGCCGATATAGGCCTCGATCTCGGCCTTGGCCGGCAAGGGCAGCGCGTGGGTTTCCAGGCCGCCGTCCAGCAGGTGATACGTCTTGCGGTAGAAGCCGTCGGAGGCCTCGATCAGGTCGACGGCGCTGCCGTCGCTGTCGAGAAAGCGCCAGGCCGCCGTCATCATGGCGTCCTCCGGCGCGGCGAACAGTTGGGTCCAGCCATGCTGGCCGTCTTCGCCGCGCGTCACCAGCCACACCTCGCGCGGATAGCCGGCACGGGTCAAGGGCGCGCCCTTCCAGCCGGGGCAGACGAAGGCGCTGTCGGGATCGCGCCAGGCGATATGGTTCTTGCCTTCCGGAAAGCTGAAGCCCTGCTCGACCCAGCGCCGCGCTTCTACGTCGTACTCGCGCGCCACGGTGGCGTCGCCGCCGCCGTCGCTCAGGTGCACCAGCGCCCGCTCCGGCCGCACCGTGCAATGGGACACCCCATCCAGATACCAGTCGCGCTCGTCGGCGTCGGCCAGCGCGTCGATGTCCAGCACCGTCTGCCAGTCCTGGCTGCCGGCGCGGTAGGCGTCCAAGGTGGTTCTGCGGTAGATGCCGCGCGGATGCGCCTCGTCCTGATGGAAGTTGTACAGCCAGCCGGCATGCTCGGAAAAATACGGAATCTGCCGCGTGTCGCGCAGATGGGCCAGGATGTCTGCCTTCAGTCCGGCGAAGCGCGGATCGGCGTCCAGCACGCCTTCGGTGCGGGCGTTCTGCTCCGCCACCCAGGCGGCGGCGCGGTCGGAGTCCAGGCTTTCCAGCCAGGCGTGGAGATCGTGGGACGGGTTCATGGCGATGGGCATCTAGAATCTGTGAATGGCGGCGAGGGTAGCATCTGCGGACCGGGCTGCCAAATCACGGCCTGCCATGCGCCAGCATCCAGGCGCCGGCCAGCCCCAGCACCCGGTGCTCGATGCCGTTGTAGCCGTGCCAGGCCCACGGCTGGCACGGGTCGCCCTCGTTCTTGCCGCCGTCCAGCAGCATCAGTTCCCTGGGCGCGTCGGCGCGCAGCCGTTCTATCACCGGCCCCAGGTTGTAGGCATGGCTGGCGCGGCAGTCGTCGCGGCGGTGCTGGATCAGCAGCACCGGGATGCTCAGCCGCTCCAGCGGCAGCTGGGCCAGACTGCCGCGGCCGGCGTCTATGCTGGAGGTCAGCAGCAGGCCATCCGCCTTGTCCGGCCGCAGCAGCGCGACCGATGCGGCCGAGGTGGTGCCGCGGCTGGTGCCGGCCAGCCAGACCGGCAGCGCCGCGCCCTGGCGCAGGTAATCGACCACGGCGGCGATGTCGGTCGCATGTTCTGGACTTTCGCGAAAGTCGCCGAGCAGGCCGCGCGGCATGTCGGACGGCGCGTCGACGACCGCCACCCTGAAACCCATATCGGCCCATCCCTGGCGGGTGCGGACCAGGAAGTTGCCGCGGCCCGCGCCCAGCTCGCCCGTGGCGGACAGCTTGAGCAGCCCCTCGCCTCCCATGAACAGAATCAGATTGGCGCGCGCCGGCCCCGGCGGCTCCAACAGCAGGAAGCGCAAAGCAACGCCGGGCCGGGTAGGCAATTCAATCATCCGCTCGGCCCAAGCAGGCGAAGACAGCAGGCAACACAGCAATATGGCGGCACCTCGCATGGCGCATCCTTTCCGCGACTTACGGCACCTCGGCCGCGGCCGCCTTGAACCGGGCGATCACCTCGGGCGGGGTGTCCTTGTTGAAGGCGGCGTACAGCGCGCTGTCCAGCTTGTCCAGCTTGATGCCGCGCACCGCCCGCTCGCGCGGCAGGCCCAAGGCCTTCAACTTGCTGGCCAGGCCGGTCTCGGTGGACGGCAGCAGGTCGCAGCGGCCGTTGACGAACTTCTTGGCGTTGAGCGTGGAGTCGGGCGAGACTTCCAGCCGCAGAAAACCCTCGCTCTCCAGATACTCATGCCGGTAATCATTCAGCACCACGCACACGCTGTACTTGCGGGCATCCTCAAAGGCATGCACCTGGATGTCGCCGCGCGCGGCCAGATGATAAAAATAAACGTCGCTATCGAGGATCTTGAAGGTGAAGTCGAAGAACTGCATGCGCTCGCGCGTCTTGGCGATGGGGAACACCATCGCATACGGATGGTTTTTGGCCTCCTGGTAGGCGCGCGCCCACGGCGCAGCCTGCAAGGCGCTGAGCGGCACCCCCGCCTTGCGCATCACCCGCGTCACCTTCTCCACCGTGGTGCCGCCCATCACTTGCCCGTCCGGGCTGACCATCACATACGGCGGATCGTCGTCGGTGTAGATGCGCACCTGGTCCAGGCCGGCGGCGGCGGCCGGCCCCAAGTGGCTCAGCGCCGCCAGCAGCGCAGCTGCAATCAAGCGCATGCGGCCATGCTCCCATCGGTTTCCACCTCATGGTTATAGCCGCTGCGGCGCCGCTCAGTCGCTGAGCACGCGCTGCATCACCTCCAGCAGGCGGTCGATGTCGGCCCGGCTGACCTGCCAGTGGGTGACCAGCCGCATCGCGCCCTGGTGCGGCGGATTGGCCAGGAAGCCGGCCTGCTTCAACGCCGACATCAGTTCACTGGCATCGATTTCGGCATTGAAGCGGAACCAAACCAGGTTGATGTGGACGTCGGCTGGATCCAGATCGATGCACGGCAGCTTGGCCAAGCCTTCGGCCAGATAGCGGGCGTTCTGGTGGTCTTCATCCAGCCGGGCCGCCATCTCGGTCAAGGCCACGATGCCGGGCGCGGCGATCACGCCGGCCTGGCGCAGGCCGCCGCCCAGCAGCTTGCGCTTGCGGCGCGCCTGGGCGATGAAGTCGGCGCGGCCAGCCAGTATCGAACCGACCGGCGCGGCCAGGCCCTTGGACAGGCAGAACATCACGCTGTCCGCATGGCGTGCGATTTCGCGCGCCTCGCAGCCCAGATGCGCCGCCGCATTGAACAAGCGCGCGCCGTCCAGGTGCACCGGCACGCCGTAGGCGCGGGCCAGCGCGGCGGTGTCGGCCATCGCCGACAATGGCAGCACGCGGCCGTTGCTGTGGGCGTTTTCCAGACAGATCAAGCCGGTGCGCGGCTCGTGGATGTCGTCGCCGACCCGGATGCGGCGCTCTATCGCCTCCACCGCCATCAAACCCTGATCGCCCTCTATGGTGCGCATATGGGCGCCGGCGATCACCGCCGCCGCGCCGGCCTCATGCCAGACCAGGTGGCTATTGTCCTCGGCGATCACCTCGTCGCCGCGACGGCAATGGGTGTACAGCGCCAGCTGGTTGCCGAAGGTGCCGCTGGGCACGAACAGCGCGGCCTCTTTGCCCAGCGTGTCGGCGGCCAAGGCCTCCAGCTTCTGCACAGTGGGGTCGTCGCCATAGACGTCGTCCCCCACCGGGGCGTCGAACATGGCCTGGCGCATGGCCGGCGTCGGTTGGGTCACGGTATCGCTGCGAAGGTCTATCCACTGCATGTGTCGCTTCTCCTCAAGGATGTTGCTGCGCCGGCAAGCCCAGAAAGCCAGCCAACGCGTCGGTAATCAGTTGTTCCAGCCCGGCCGGCGGCGCGCCGGCATCCAGCAGCAGGCCATGGACCAGGCTATCCGCCATGCGCAGCAGCACCTCTGCGCGGCCGGCCTCCAGGCCGCATGCCTGCAGCCAGACGGCCACGCGCTGCAATAACGCCGCGTCCTGCGGATTGCTGGCGGGCGGCTCGTCAAATGCAGGCCATTCGCGCTCCAGCACCCGGTGCAGGCCCAGCTCGCGCCGATGCAGGTCCAGCACCGCGGCCACCATCGCCGCCAGTTGCTCCCGCGGCGGACGGCCGTCGCTCGCCGCCAAGGCGGCATCCAGCGCGGCCAGCGTCTCTTCGCCATGGCGGCGATGCAGCGCCGCCACCAGCGCCTGCTTGTTGGGAAAGTACTGGTATAGCGAGCCGATGCCGACGCCGGCCAGCTCCGCCACGCGGTTGGTGTTGAACGCGGCATAGCCCTCGCTCGCCAGAATGCGAGCCGCCGCCTCCAGAATGGCGGCCACGGCCTGGCGGGAACGGGCCTGGAGCGGCGCTTTGCGCGGTTGCGGGATGTCGTGCATCAAGCTAGCTAAACACGAGTTTTCGCCCATCGCAAGCCAGCTTACATTTTATGCAGAGCGGCGCCGGCCCGCCCTTCCCTATCCCGCTATGGAGAACCACCATGTCGCAACCCATGACTTTCTTCGCGTTGATGCGCGTCCACCCCAACTGGCTGCGGCTGAGCCGGCCGGAACGCCGCCGCTTCGAGCAGGAAACGCTGCAGCCGATTTATGCGCGCTACCCCGGCGTCAAGATGCGCTGGTTCGACGCGGAAGCCTTTACCTCGCGTTGCAGCGACGTCGCCATGTTCGAAGCCGAATCGGTCAAGGCGTTCTATTTTCTGATCGACGCGCTGCGCGACAGCCCGCTGATGACCGAGCCGTACTTCGAATTCGTGGACATCATCCCGGCAGTGGAGGACGGCTTCCGCGACTACGACGCGCAGCTGGCGCAATAAAAGCCGACGGCGGCCGCTGGGGCCGCCGTATTCGGTTGCGCTTGCGCGCTACAGGCAAGGAACCTGTTGGAGCCGGCCCAAGGCCGGCGCGGGCGTCAACGGATTGTCAGCAAATCTTGCCTAGTGAATGCGATACGATTGTCGAATGGCGTCAGCCTGGCGTTCAGCTTTCTGGATTTCGGGAGCGCCCATGCTGATGTCGGCGCCGCAGCGGCAGCGCAAGGCATGGTCGGGTAGCAGGGACTTCAGGTGCATCCGGGTTTCACGCCCGCACTCCTCGCAGGCGATCACCACCGTGGCGTTGTAATGCTTGTCCAAATCGATATCGAATCTTTGCTGCTTCATCGGAATCTCCCTAGTACTGAGAGTTGGCCGGCAGAGGAATCGCCGCAAGCCATTCGTGCCGGTCCCGCAACACATGCCCGGAAAAGCCGGGCACGTAATAGACAAGATACGGCCGATCAAAAAAGGTTCCAATCAATCAAGCAGTTGGATTGTAAAAAAATCTTCACGCCAGCCAGAAACGCCACAACGCGGCGGCAAAACCGCACGCGAACTGGCACTGCGACGGCGGCTTGGTTATCCTTGGCCGTTTTTTCGCAAGCCAGGTAATACCCGATGGACCACTCTGCCGATCTTGACCGCCGCTTCGGCGGCATTGCCCGCCTCTACGGCGACAACGCGCTGGCGCGCTTTCGCCGCGCCCATGTCTGCGTGGTGGGCGTCGGCGGCGTCGGCTCCTGGGCCGTCGAGGCGCTGGCGCGCAGCGCCATCGGCAAGCTGACGCTGATCGACCTGGACAATGTGGCGGAATCGAACACCAACCGCCAGCTGCCGGCGCTGGACCCGCTGTACGGCATGGCCAAGGTGACGGCCCTGGCCGAGCGGATCAAAGCCATCAACCCGGCCTGCGAGGTGGTGGAGATAGAAGACTTCGTCACCGAAGACAATATGGACGAGCTGCTGGGCCAGGGCTACGACTACATCGTCGACTGCATCGACGGCCTGAAAGTGAAGACGGCGATGGCAGCCTGGTGCGCCAGGAAGCGCCAGCGCTTCATCGTGTCCGGCGGCGCCGGCGGACAGATGGACCCGAGCCAGATCAAGCTGGCCGACCTGTCCGAGGTGACGCAGGACCCGCTGCTATCGAAGCTGCGCTACAACCTGCGCCGTCATCACGGCTTCGCCCGCGACGGCAAGAAAATGGGCGTGCCCTGCGTCTATTCCACCGAGCAACTGGTCTATCCGCAAGCGCAGGCCTGTGACGCCGGAGAGGCGCGCGGGCCTCAAGGCTTGTCCTGCGCCGGCTTCGGCGCCGGCATGGTGGTGACGGCCAGCTTCGGCCTGTTCGCCGCGTCGCGGGTGCTGACCGATCTGGCCAAGGCTAAGAAGTAAGCAGGCGTCAGCTGCTTACAAAAACACACGGTTTTGCATCCGCTACGCGGATGATGATTTCCATTGCCGGGGCTGCCCGGCAGACAGGGAGGGGATATGTGTTGAGTGGCACAACCTGTCCGGCTATCCCGGCCACCCTGCAAGCCTGGCCTTCGGCTCCCCGTCGGGCCCCGTCAGGCCCGAGGCGCGGCTGAACTCTCTGCGTCCGAATCTCTCACGGGGCGAGGCGAAGCCTCGCACGTAGAGATTCGCTCAGCGATGCGCGCTAACGTCGCGGGGCTCAAACAAGCAGCCGCTTAAAACCTCGGGCCTGCCACCCAGCGGCAGGCTTAAAGGGACCGGGGCACATCGAAAACATCATGTCTCCGCAACAACAAGCGCAAATGCGGTGCCAAGAATCGCTAACCGACGCTCAGCCCTTACGCTGAATCAAATCCCACTGATTGCCGCACAAGTCGCGGAACACCGCCACCGTGCCGTAGTCCTGCACCATCGGCTCGCGGGTGAACTCCACGCCCGCCGCGCGGTAGCGTTCGTAATCGCGCCAGAAATCGTCGGTATTCAGGAATAACCACACCCGGCCGCCGGCCTGATTGCCGATGGCGGCGCGCTGCGCGTCGTTGCTGGCCTTGGCCAATAGCAGGCTGGCCGCCGAGCCGGGCGGCGTCACCACCACCCAGCGCTTGTCCTGTTCGGCCTGGTAACTGTCCTCGCTCAGCGCGAAACCCAGCTTGCCGACAAAGAAATCAATGGCCTCGTCGTAATCGGCCACCACCAGCGACACCAGCGCCAGACTTTGCTTCATATTCTGTCTCCGCCGCCGGGCGCCGCTGCCGGCGGAACATCCGTCAGCCTGCGCCGCGCCTTGGCAAAAGCTCGATGATACAGCGGGCCGCTGCCCTCAGGCGCGGCGGATGGTATGACAACTTGCCGCTTTGCAGCAGCATGGGACAAGCCTTGCTCGCGCTCACGGCTGCAGAACCTTGCAATCGTGATCCTGCAGCTCCTCGGCCGAAGCGGGATTGATCGCCAACGCGTCGGCGCGCGTCGCCAGCAGCACAAAGCCCGGACCATCCGAGAAATCCGCCGGCAGCAAGGCCAGGCCGTAACGGCCCATCTCCTTGCGCGCCTCCGGCAGTCCGTCGGCCAGCAGGTGGAACGGATCGGCCGCCGGGTCGCCATTGGCGTCGGCATCGACGCGGCGCGCCCAATAGGCATGGCCTTCCAGCTCCACCGGCAGCTGCCGCCAGCCGGTATTCAGGCTGTCATCCAGATCATCCACCTGCTGCCGCACCTTGCGGTCGACGCAGGAGATGTGGATATGCAACTGGTTCTGGCTGCGTCCGTATTGCGAATTGATCGCCAGCGACACCGCCCGCCGCGGCAGCGGCTCGCCGCGCTTGGCATCCATGAAACGGCGCGCCTGCCAGGCCTCGCGCCAATAGGCCGGCGCGTCGTTCTGCAGCAGCCGCGGGCTTTCGATGCCGCTGACCCGCTCCGTGGGAATCAACAAATACTGCAGCGCGCCGTTGCGGTCCTTCAGCACCGCCACGCCTTGTGGCAACTTGACCTCGGCGCAGAGCGCGGGCTGGCCCTTGGCCTGCATGTCCGGCACGCACTGCTCGCCGACGATGCGCCACAGCGCGTCGCTGTCCGCCAAGGCGCGATAAGACACGCCGGCAGCCAGCAAGGCACACAGGCTGAGGCCGACAAAGATTCGTTTTTTCATCGCTACTCGAGAAGAAAGGTGGAAAGGCAACTCAAGAATTTCCGCGCATGCGGCCCTGTTCGATAACGCAATTGCATCAAACATGTGGTTAAAACCACAAAAATGTTTCAATAAATTTTCGTCTTTCGACCTTATTTTTCGTAAATGTGACAAACAATAGAACAAACAAATAAGTTCAATACTTAAGGACAGGTTTTTATCTGCTCATATGGCATATCTTTGCCCCGCCGCGCAGATCCCGCCGCGGCCAAGCAATCCTAATGTCATCGATGCAGAAACCGCAACAACCATGTCCGAAGAATCATTCCGTCCGCTGCTGTACCTTCCCCGTCGCCAGGCCTTGCTGTTCTGCCTGCTGCTTACCGCCTTTGAGCTATTGACCTATCTGGCCAGCGACATGGTGATGCCCGCCATGCTGCAGGTCACCCGCGATCTCTCCGCCGCCAGCCATAACGTCCCCACTGCGCTGAACGCCTTTCTGCTGGGCGGCATCGCCTTCCAGTGGCTGATCGGCCCGCTGTCCGACCGTTTCGGCCGCCGCCCGACGCTATTGGCCGGCACGCTGATCTTCGCCCTCGCCTGCCTCGCGGCCGCCGGCAGCCAGCACATCGCCGGCTTCAATCTGCTGCGCTTCGTCCAGGGCATCGCGCTGGGCTTCATCGTGGTGGTCAGCTATCCCACGCTGCAGGAGATCTTCAACGAACGCGACGCGGTGCGGCTGATGGCCTTGCTGGCCAATATCGCCTTGCTGTCGCCGCTGGCCGGCCCTTTGCTGGGCAGCCTGCTGCTGGAAGTTCTGTCCTGGCGCCAGCTGTTCGCCGCGCTGGGCGCCGCCACCGTGCTGGTGACGCTGGGCTTGTGGCGCTGGATGCCGGAAACGCTGGGCGCGCCGCGGCGCGACGGCCCGGCGCAACAGCCGGTGCCGCTGCGCCTGGCCGTGGCGCTGGCCAATTACCTGGCGCTGCTCAAACACCGCGACTTCGTCTGCGGCAGCCTGGCGCTGGGCATCTTGACCATGCCGCTGATCGCCTGGATCGGCCTGTCGCCGCTGCTGCTGATCCGCAGCCTCGGCTACAGCAGCCTGCAATACGGCCTGTGGCAGCTGCCGGTGTTCGCCGCGATGATAGCCGGCAATCTGCTCTTGAACCGGCTGGCCGGCAGGCTGGAGCTGAGCCGCCTGCTGCGGCTGGCGCTGTGGCCGATGGCCGGCGGCCTGCTGCTGACCGGACTCGCCGCCCCGCTATCGCCGTCGCTGCCGGCCTTGGTCGCGTGCTTCAGCGTCTACGCCTTCGGCCTGGGCCTGGGCAACGCCACCCTGTATCGGCTGACGCTGTATTGCAGCGACAACGCCAAGGGCAGCGTCGCCGCGATGCTGGGCATGTTGTCCACCGCCATGCTGGGCGGCGGCAGCGCCATGCTCGCCCTGCTGGACGCCGGCGACAGCCCGGCCCGCTTCGCCGCCGGCGTCAGCTTGGCCTCGCTGCTGGCCTTGCCGCCCTTGTGGCTGTTGCTGCGCCGCCCGCAGCTCGAACCCGTCTCCGCCTGACTTCCGATTTCTTCATCACGGGAACCGTCATGATCACACTCCCCCATGTCGAGGCCTTGTGCGCGTTGGAACACCCCTACCGCGCCGACGCCGAATGCGACCGTCTGTTCGACGCCGCGATGCGCGAACTGGTCGACTACCACTGCGAGCACAGCCCCGGCTATCGCCGCTGGCTGGAACAGAACGGCTTCACGCCGCAGCGGCTGGCCAGCCTGACCGACTGGTCAGAATTGCCGCCTATCTTCGCCAACTACTTCAAGCGCAGGCTGCTGCTGAGCAAAACCGGCGAGAACGCCCTGGAGCTGACCTCGTCCGGCACCACCGGCCAGAAAAGCCGCATGCGTTACGACGAACGCAGCATCCGCGCCGCCCAGCGCATGGTCGACCGCATTTTCGACCACTACGGCTGGAACACCCCGGAGCAGCGCTGCAACTACCTGCTGCTCAGCTACGAGCCGGCCGGCGCCATCACCCTGGGCACCGCCTACACCGACCAGTTCCTGTGCAAGTACGCGCCGATCAACCGCGCCGTCTATGCGCTGCGCCACAACGGCAAGAGCAGTGAGTTCGACCCTTTCGGCGCCATACGCGCGCTGCAGGAGTTCGCCGAGGAAGGCCTGCCGGTGCGCATCCTCGGCTTTCCCGCCTTCCTGTGGTTCACCCTGCAGCGGATGCGCGACATGGGTCTGCCGCCGCTGGCCCTGCATCCGGAATCGCTGGTTCTGCTCGGCGGCGGCTGGAAAACCCATGCCGACCAGGCGATACCGAAGACCGAACTGTACCGCCGGCTGGGCGAGCAACTGAGCCTGCCCGACGAACGCTGCCGCGACGGCTACGGTTCGGTCGAACACCCGGTGCCTTATAACGAATGCCCGCGCCACCGCCTGCACGTGCCCAGCTGGGCGCGCGCCTGGATCCGCGACACCGCCACCCTGGCCCGCCTGCCTTACGGCCAGCCCGGCTTCCTGCACCTGGCTTCGCCCTACATCACCTCCAGCCCGGCGCACAGCATGCTGCTGAGCGATCTGGCCGTGCTGCAGCCGGCCGAGCGCTGCGGCTGCGGGCTGGCCACCGACTGGTTCGAACTATTGGGCCGCGCCGGCACCAGCAAGAGCCGCAGCTGCGCCATGGCCGCGTCTGAACTGATCAAGGAGTCCTGATATGTATCTGATCCATGGAGAATTGCGCAGCGACCTCACGCTCGATGCCGCGCTGGACGCGCTGCGCCCCCGCCTTGCCGATACCCTGGCCGCGCCGCTGGACGCGGAGACGGTGCTGTCCTGCGCCGAACGCTTCGCGCTGGCCCTCATCGCGGCCGAGCACCACCCCTTGCTGGATGCGGCCTCGCGCACGCAACTGGCCGCCCTTTGCCGCCGCGAGGCGCTGCAAGCCAAACGGGAGCGGGAACTCGGCGAGCGGCCATTTTCCCTGCGCCGCCGCGACTACCGCGAGCCCCGCTTCGAAGCCTGGCGGCCGCTGGGCCTGGTGCTGCACGTCACGCCCGCCAACGCCGCGCTGCTGCCCTTCCTGGCGGCGCTGGAAGGCTTGCTGGCCGGCAATGTCAACTGGCTGCGCCCCAGCAGCAGCGATCAAGGGCTCAGCGCGCGCTTGCTGGCCGAGCTGCTGCATCACGACGCCAGCGGCCGCTTGGCCGAACATATCGCCGTGCTGCCGGCAGCGAACACCGAACTCTGGCAGCTGCTGGCCGACGCGGACGGCGTATCGGCCTGGGGAGGCGACGCCGCGCTGTCGGCCATCCGCGCCCAGCTGCCGCCCGGCTGCCGCTGGATAGACTGGGGGCACCGCATCAGCTTCGCCTATCTCGATCCCGCCGCCGCCAGCGACGAGCAGCTGGACGCGCTGGCCGACGATGTCTGCCGCTACGACCAGCAAGCTTGTTCCAGCCCGCAAGCGCTGCTGGTGGACAGCGACGATCCGGCCGTGATCCGCGACATGGCGAGCCGGCTCTCCGCCGCGCTGCAGCGTCGCGCGCCGTTGTGGCCGGCCTTGGCGCCGGACTTGCAGGAAGCGGCCGAGATCAGCACCCGCATGGCTTTTCACCGCCTGGACCAGGCCTTTGCCGATAGTCAGGGGCAGTTGCTGACAGGCGAAGGCTGGCGGCTGGCCTGGAATATGGATCAGGCACTGGCACCGTCGCCTCTGTTCCGCAGCGTGGAGCTGAGGCCGGCCCCGCGCGCCGCGCTGGCCCGCATCCTGCGCCCCTGGCGCACCCATCTGCAAAGCTGCGGCCTGATCGCGCCGCCCGCGCGCTTGCCGGAGCTGAGCCGCATGCTGCTGGCGGCCGGCGTCAGCCGCGTTGCCCCGGCCGGCCGCATGCACGACGGCTACCACGGCGAGCCGCACGACGGCGTCTACGCGCTGCAGCGGCTATCGCGCCGGGTGTCGGTCAGCCTGGACGATGCCGCGCTGCCCGGCCACGCCATGCTGGACGAGCCGCCGGCCGAGCCGGAAGGTCTGGCCCGGCTGCCGATCATGGACAAGGCCGACTTCCAGAGGCAGCCGCCCAACGACAAGGCCCAACTATTCTTCCGCAGCGGCGGTAGCAGCGGCGCGCCCAAGCTGGCCGGCGTCAGCTACCGCGACTACCACCACCATATGCGCGCCGCCGCCGACGGCATGCTGGCCGCCGGCCTGGACCCGGCCACCGACCGCGCGATGAACCTGCTGTATGGCGGCAAGATGTATGGCGGCATGCTGAGCTTCTTCACGATATTGGATTACCTGGGCGTGCCCCAGTACCCAATGGGCGGCCCGTCCGACGACGACTTCAGCGAAATCGCCCACTTCATCGTCGAGCAGAAGATCAACACCCTGATCGGCATGCCCGGCACCGTGCACAGGCTGTTCGAATGCGAAAGCGCAGTGCTGCGCCGTTACGGCGGCGTGCGCAAGGTGTTCTGCGGCGGTGAACACATCAGCGACGGCCAGCGCGCCTATATCGGCAGCTTCGGCGTGGAGCGGATATGCTCGGCCATGTATGGCTCGGTCGACGCCGGGCCGCTGGGCCACGCCTGCGCGCACGGCGGCGACGGCGAATTCCACCTGCTGGCCGCAGCCCAGTGGCTGGAGATACTGGAAACCGACAGCGACAAAGCCGCCGCGCCCGGCGCAATCGGCCGCCTGGTGTTCACCTCGCGCGAACGCGAGGCGCAGCGGGTGGAGCGTTACGACCTGGGCGACCTCGGCCAATGGCTGCCCGGCCCCTGCCCCTGCGGCCTGGCCACGCCGCGTTTCCGCCTGGCCGGGCGCCACGGCGCGCTGCTGCGGGTCGGCACCATCTTCGTCAACCCGGCCGCGCTGAGCGAGCAGCTAGGCCTGCCGCTGCAATGGCTGGTCGACCATGCCGACAACGGCGGCGACCGCATCCGGCTGCTGGCCGACGGCGATACGCGGACCCTGCGCCCGCGCCTGCTGCAAGACCCCATGCTGCATGAGGTGGTCAGCGGCGGGCTGCTCCAGCTGGACATCATCGCCACGCCAGCCGCCGAATTCCGCCGCCATCCGCACAGCGGCAAGACCCCGCTGGTACTGGACCTGAGACGCTGAAACCCGGCCGGCGCTCTGCCGCCGGCATGTACACACATAATCATGAATCCGAAACTGATCTCGCTGGTCGAACACGCCCGCAACCATTCTCCGCACTACAACACGCTGTACCACGGCCTGCCCGCCCAAGGCTGGCGCTTGGCCGACCTGCCCCCGGTCGATCCCGCCGCCTTTTGGCGAGACTCCCAGGACTTGGCGCGCTGGCCGGCTCTGACCGCCGCCCCGCTCGACGGCCATGTTTTCAAGACCGGCGGCTCCACCGGCGACGGCAAATTGTCCGTATTCAGCCGCGACGAATGGCAGGCTTTTGTCCGCGCCTTCGGCGCCGGCCTCGCCCGCCAGCTGCGGCCAGGCGACCGCGTCGCCAATCTGTTCTTCGCCGGCGACCTCTACACCAGCCTGCTGTTCACCCATGGCGCGCTGTCGCATTCGCCGGTGCCGGTGCTCGAATACCCGTTCAGCTGCAATGTCGATCACGACGCGCTCATCGACGCCATCCGCCGCCATCGCATCAATGTGCTGGCCGGCGTGCCGGCCCAGCTGCTGCGCCTCGTCCATCATCTGGAACAGCTCTCGCTGACGCTGCCCGCCATCGAGACGGTGCTGTATGCCGGCGAGAGCCTGTTCGGCGAGCAGATCGCTCTGTTGAAGCAGGTTTTCCCGCAGGCCCGCATCGGTTCGATAGGCTGCGCCAGCGTCGACGCCGGCCTGATCGGCTTTGCCGACCCGGACTGCGACCATGGCGAACACCGGGTGTTCGACGCCGACAGCATCATCGAAATCATCGACGAAGACAGCGGAGAAGCGATAGACGAGCCCGGCCGCCGCGGCCTGCTGCTGGTGACCAATCTGCAGCGGCGGCTGATGCCGGTGATCCGCTATCCCAGCGGCGACCTGGCCTGCTGGCGCGAGCCGCCCGGTCCGCAGCGCAAATTCGCGCTGCTGGGCCGGGCCGGCAACGGCCATCGCGTCCGCGTCGGCACGCTGTCGCTATTCCCGGACGAGCTGGGCCGCACGCTGGACGAGCTGCTCGACTTGCTGGGATGGCAGCTGGAAATCTCGCGCCGGGACGGGCGCAACTGTCTGGAATTGTTGCTGGCGGCGCGCGCGCCATTGGATTTGCCGCGGCTACGCCAGGCCCTGCTCGCCAGCCAGCCGGCCATCGCCGAGCAATGCGGAAAACAACAGCTGAGCCTGGCCTTGCGGCAGACCACGCCGGAGGCGATGCGCACCCATCCGCGCTCCGGCAAGCTGCTGCGCGTGGTGGACCGCCGCGATTATCAACTGGCGGAGGCGCAGCCATGAGCGTCCGCCATCCTGAAACCGCCTGGGTCCGAGACTACCAGCCAGCCGACGCCGCCGGCATCAGCGCGCTGTTCCGCGCCATCTACGACGACCGCTATTTCTACGCCGACGTCTATCTGCCCAGCCAGATCCAGCAACGCAACGCCAGCGGCCAGTGGCGCTCGGCGGTGGCAATGCAAGGCGACAGGCTGGTCGGCCACGCGGCGCTGTGGCTGAACCCGGCCTATCCGGGCCAGGCAGAACTGGCGATGAACGTGGTGCACCCGGATGCGCGCGGCCAGGGCATCGCCAGCCTGCTGGGCCGCCACCTGCGCGCCGCGGCCGCCGATCTCGGCGTCGCGCTGCTGACGATCAAGCAAGTATGCTCGCATCCGCGCAGCCAGTATGTCGCCCAGGCGCTGGGCTTCCACAACATCGCGCTGCTGCCGGACTACATTGACACCCCTTTTGCCGGTCCGGCGCCGGAAAGCATCCTGTTGGGCTGCCTGCCGCTGCAAGCGCGGCCGCTGCCAAAGCTGGCGTGGCCGAAGGAGTGGGAAACCTGGCTGGCGCCGCTGCGCCAGGCTTTCGGAGAGGGAGAGAACACGCCCGCCGGCGCGGCTGGCGGAAATCGCCAAGCTGCCCAGCGGCCAGCTGATCTATCTGAAATTGCCGGCCAGCGCGGAAACGCTGGCCTTGCGGACGCAGCTGCGAGACGCCGGCTTTCGCTTCGGCGGCCTGCTGCCGGCGGCGGCCGGCGGCTGGCAACTGCTATGGCTGCGCGGCATCTCCAGCCAGGACATCCATCTCTGCGATGAGCAGGCCGCGCGCCTGTACCGGCTGTGCCGTTACAGCGGCTCCACCCTCACGGCCGTGCCGTAGCACAGCACCTCGGTCAGGCCGGCCATCACGTCGGTGGCGTCGTAGCGCATGCCGATCACGGCGTTGGCGCCGAGCATCGTCGCGTGTTCGCACATCAGCGCGTAGGTTTCCGAGCGCGCCTGCTCGCACAGACTGGTATAGATGGTGATGTTGCCGCCGAACAGCGACTGCAAGCCGCCGAAAAAATTGCCGATGACCGAGCGCGAACGCACGGTGATGCCGCGCACGACGCCAAGGTTGGCGGTGATCCGGTAGCCCGGCAGCTCGAAAGCGGTGGTGACCATTCTGGCTGGCAACATGGAAATCTCCTGGTGATGAAGCCCGTCCCGAACAGGATGGGCTCCATCATGATATAGGGGAAGCTCAGACCGGACGATATTCGCCGTCGCGCAGCAGCGGCACGCAACGGCTGACATCGTGCTGCGCCGCCAGCGTCACGTCCTCCGGAAAGCCGCGCTCGACCAGCTCGCAGGCTGACAGGCCCTGGCTCAGCTGGCGCTCCAGATCGTTGCGCGCCAGCACAAAGGCCGCTTCCGCCGCCAGCGCCTCCGGCGACTTAGTGCCGGCCAGATTGTGAATGATGGCGCCGGCGCCGATGAAATCTTCGTAGGCGAAACGCAGGCTGCCATCCGGGTTCCGCTCGCCCGCCGCGATCAGCAGCGCCGATCCGCCCAGATCATTCAGATAGTTGGCCACCACCGAGGCATTGCGCAGGCTGCCGGCGATGGTGCGCGCCGACTCGCTAACCAGGCTGACGGCCGCGCCATTCGGCGACGGCAACACCAGCCGGGTGCCGAAGGCCAGCCGCTGCATGGAAGCCGGCGACAGCGACGGCTGCGTGCGGCTGCGCTTGCCGGCCAGCTGCGCCCGCCGGCTGGCGGCGAAGTCCTGCGCGCTGTCGTCCTTGACCCGATACGGCAAAACCACCACGCCGTTGCCACAGGCGACATCGACACAGGTGCTGAAGGACAACACATCGACGACAACGCAACTGTCCGCCTGCCGGCTCAACTGCCTCGCCGCTTCCACTCCCCACTGCAGCCGAACTGAAAATTCCTGTTGCGTATGTGGCATTCTTCGTCCCTGAAAAATGGCAAGCCGCCGGTTTGCCGGCGGCGGTTCAATATCCGGCACGGCGCGCCCTTCCAGCCCCTTGGCGATGCGCGCCGCGCGATCCGCGCAGGCTCGCGCCCGGTCATCGGATCGAAATAATTATTATTGGAAAGGTCGAAAGCTTAACCATTGGCCATCAAAAACTCAAAGAAATCATATGAAAACGCCCCCAGATGCGACTCTGGGGGCGTTTTCGCTGCGCGATTTCCAACAATGCGCCATCGCGCCTAGGGGCTGTTGACGTTTGGTGAGTGGATCGCGTTTTCGCCGATTTGGGCCGGAAGCAAGGCGCACAGTCCGACGCATAGTCATTCTATGCAAGGGCTGGGCAACGCGGCTTCC
>NZ_JAUCGU010000016.1:55568-82124 GCF_059916625.1 Chromobacterium sp. CCUG 76385 | reverse complement strand
TGGGTATCCATCATCACGCTCCTGGTGAGAGGCTTACTTCAGTGTAGTTACCAACTTACAATTGGGACATAGCCAAATAAAAACCCGCCAGCGCGGACGGGTTAAGATCGATTGCGGGCATCCTTCATCACATCGGACGGCGCTTCGCCTGAGAGCAAGCGCTTGAGCAAACCTTGCTCAAACTCGCCCAACACCGCCATTCTTCGCGCCACTCTGTCCGCCAGCCCCTTGGCGCAATGCGCCTCCTCCAGCGTGACATTGATCATCAAGTCCTTGCGATATTTGGCATTGCCGCGCATGCGGAAGAAATCGAGCAAATTGCGATCAATCGCCGCGGCGTTCGCCTCATCGTCGCCTGATGCAGACGCGGCAAATGACGTCTTTTGACGACCTCGCCCATCCGCAGGCACAACCTCGATAGGCGCGATCGCTCTATCCACAACCATCCTCGTCAGCGACGTGTGGCCAGCCACCGCGGCCCGGCGCACCGCCGCCGTATCCAGCGCGGTAATGGAAGCATTGCTCATGGGAAACAAGGCCGCCAATGAGACATCGCCAAGCGCATCGTCATCCGCCAACGCCACCGTGCGCAAAAAGAATTTCGCGACATTGCTTTCCGTCATCGATGGCGGCGGAGCTCCATCAACAAAGGCCTGGGCTTTCCATTCCTCAAACTGCGGCTGCAATGATGGCGGCACCTCGCCTCGAAAATAATACGCTCGCAATTCTTCCGGCAAAACCACCGCAAACTGACGCTCATACACCGGTATGTTCACCGTAGACATTTGTCACACCTTATTGCCCTTGATACGCTCATCACCGAATGACACCTTGTTCCTTGAGGGCAGGAACCTCGCCCTTCGCGACTCGCTCCATGCGTGATTGCAACGCGATAAGCTGAGACAGGCTGGTTGCAGCGGAAACTGACAGGCTTGGCATGGCTGCACGCTGCAACATCGCGGCCTCCACATCGCTATTGGCCACCACAAATGCAACGATGGGATCGCGGTCCGGGGAGTGCGTTTTGGAAAAACCCACCACCACAAAGACCTGCGAAGCGGGCACCGTGCCCCCCACCTGCTTCGCTCTCCCTTCCTGCATCAGGCAAACCTCTTCTCCGGATGCGATCCTGCTCATATAGGCGACATAACGCCGGACTTCAGTCAGACTCATCGTACCTGCAGGCTGAAATTGCGGCATGCAACGCTTAGCCAAGCTAGAGGCGACTGCAGCCGTCTCGGCTATCACATAAATCGAGGCTGAAGCGAACGCCTTCTTCAGCTTTATCCAATAACCAGCCACCAAAAATACGCGCCCGTCATCGTACATGTCATTCCCTCACTCAGTTTACTTGAGTAACCCAAGCTCCCAGGCACCGCCAGGCAGTTACAGTTTCTTTTAGTTTCATTACTACTAGAGTGTACCACAAGGCTAAAAAATTTCATTTTAACGAAGCGCCAACACAGTTCAAATGATGACAATCTGAGATATGATCAAAATATGTGGCCAACTTCATTAAGTCAATGAACCATCACGCACTTTCAGCCCCCTCGGCGGTCAAGTCCAAAGCCAGCTAAACTTGAGTCTACGCAAACGTTCACAAACAGATGAAGTCCACCTTCATACAAAACAAAATGTACCGCCATCGCGCAGCAGCTGCGACCCAAACCGCGCATCGCCCCGCTCCTTCCTAGCCCCCCAAACGCTAAGAAGTCGAGCCGGACTATAGCGTTCGATACAAGTTCCGTTGCAACCATTCAGACATCCGATCCACCCAGCGAATAAACTCGAAGGCGCTGCCGACCAGCCCTTGCAACTCCTCCTCCATGGCAGGATCCTGCCCATCCTGCGCCGACCAGCAGATCGCCGTCTCCAGGCTTTGAATCAAATACTCCTTGATACGAATCCTACGGCCAAGCTCACCGGCATCCTCGCGAGTCAATACGCCAACCTCCATCGCCTCATCAATCAAACAAGTCAGCAGCAGGGTCTTTTGTGCAATGTCCTTCAGCACCGCTTGTATTTTTCTCATACCCAACCTTTTCACCCTTCCGACCCTATCCAAGGGTCGCTTCAGCAACAACTCTAGGATCAACATTCCGGCCGAGTTCCGTTTGGCACGCTTCCACCGCCAACTCGCTATCCTCGCCATCCAAATCATCCATGATTGGAACTTGCTGCCCATCATCACGGAGAAATGACTCTCAAACGGCATAATATTGCTTACTTCAAATCCTAAATTCATGCCATCGTCAACTCACTGCTCATTTAATTATTTATTAAGATACATACTTTAACACAACTTTTTATTAAAAAACGCTCAATAATCTGCTGGCGAAAATCAATATTTCTTCAGAAAGTCACAGGATTAACAAACCAGCATTTTTTACTAGCCGATATGCAAAACCTGCAGCTTCTCGCCTCATTGCCGCATTTATGCGAAAGCAGCCACCCTTTGCCAAAAATCACACGCACCTTTTATTAATTAAATAATTTAAAATGAAATTTATTAAAATTTAAAATAAGGCCGCGCGGCACAAACCAGCTCTGGCAATCAAGGCTCACGCTATAGTTTTATTCTGAAATTGGAATAATAAAATAACAAAAAGAAATATAAAACGGCCGAGCGGCATAGATTGCGAGCCATGACCCTAAAAAAATCATAGCTCGACAAACCACCTGACTCATCGCCAGGACGCGCTCCAACAGACTCCGAAAGGAATAGCGATCGGCGCCGAACGCGCCAAGAATAAGATATGGGGCAGCGCGGATCAGCGCCAAGAATGCCCTATTCAAACTATCTAGCAGGCCGCGGCGGGAGGCTGCTTCGAAAGCCCCCTACCACCCAAGTAGTTTCGCCCCTTCCCAGACAGAAGCAAAGCCCTCAGAACCTCCTACGCTGGCTTAGCACATCGCGATAGAGCAATCAGCGAACACATGTCGCCACGGCTTTCCAACATCCGCTCTCCGATGCCCCCGTCCAGATATACCACCCTTCTTTATTCAATAAATTGATCGGATGCTCATCTTGACGCGATTTGTTCTGATCAGAATTAGGCCGAGGCTCTTCATAGAATTTCAAAGGCGCGCTCTCTTCTGGCGCGAAGGTATATTCCCTATAATTCCTCGAAGGTTCTCCTGGGACCAGGAAATTCGGCCAGCGCGTCACATAGTAGCCACCAGACAGCAGCCTGAAGCCTTCTCCACAGTAGGCGACAGAGACTTGCGAATCGGTTCTCTTATCCACATTAAATCCGCATGCCTCATAATCACCCTTTACCGTCACCGTTTCGCTAAAGCCAGGCTGCCCCCACTGCCCCCCTACGCAGGAAAGAACCGTACCGTCACCCTCTCGCATCGCGATCAAGCCATTGGATTGACAAGGGGAGCCTTCGCGCACGCCGCTCAACTGGACAAACTCCCCAGCGGAAATTCGGTCGCCCACGTTAAGCTTACCCTGGACACCCGCGCCTCCCGTGACGGTTGCGGACCCGCCCACTGTCAAATCCCTGCCCGCATGAACATCATTGCCTGCACTGACTCCATTACTAGAGAAAACCTCGCCCATCCTCAATGCGCCGCTGCCTTTGATGTCGAAGCTATCCATGTTCAAATTCCCCGTCATCGGGCGCGAACCGTCGCGGCGCAGAAACATATCGAGATCCGAGCGCAAATAGCCGCCGCGCACCGCGACGATGCCGCCCTGCGTTCCCACCGGATTGTCCAGCTTCATGCTCATGCTGCCAGGAGAGCCATCTGGAAACTGCAATTTGCTCTTATCCGGCAGCAGTGCCACGCCACCATTCTGGCCTATGACTTGAGCGGCGGCGGCGGCTGCGACATAGTCGACTTTATCGGCGCCCGATGGGTAGGGCAGCAACAATGGCTTATCGACATAGGTCAAAGCATTGACATTGCAGGTATCCATCACCAGGCAAGTCCCATCAGCCTTAGACAAAATAATCCGATAGTTGCCATCCGGCACCGGCGGTCTGTCTCCAAAGCCGCTCAAGCCGGCAATCCTGGCGATCTCCGCCGCGGTGGGATGCGTGACGTCCTTCGCCAGCGTCACCCCATCCACGACCAAAGGCTGCACGGCCCCCGGATGATTGATCCAGGCGTCGGCGATTTGCGGGTGGAAGCGGACGACATAGCTATTCACCCCCTTGCCCAACTCAGCCAGCGCGCCGCCCAGTATCTGGCCGCGCGCCACCCGCCACTCATTGACTTGCCGTACCCCAAGATAGGCAAGGCACATGCCGATCAGCGCCACCGCGATCGCCAAGGTCACCAGCAATTCACCCTTCTGCTTGCGGCGCATCACATGCTCCTGAGCTGGATATTCCTGCGCCGCTGCAGATCCACTTCGCCCTCCAGCCTGGCATATTCGCCCTTGCACAGGAATTGATACAAATCCTTGCGTTCGCGCGTGTCCAAGGAGGTCATCTGCGGTACGCCGGCATCCAAGCGCTGATGAAACACCATGCGCAAGGAGTCCGCGACAAACTGATCGGCCTGGGTTTCCCCGCCGGCCCGCGCCAGCGAAGCCAGCCGCCGGAGGGCCGACGGAATGTCGCGGGAGTGGATGGTCGATAACACCAGATGGCCATCGACAGCGATGCGCAACAATTCGGCGGCGCTGTGCGCGTCGCGCACCTCTCCTATCATCAGCATGGAACGGTCGCGCGCGGGAAACGAGCGCAAGGAGGTGGTGATCGCCTCGGCGAAGCGCCGGTCGAACTGCACTTCGCCACCCATGGCGCTATCCATCACATCGATCTGCGTGCAATAGCCCTCGCCATGCCAGCCTTCGATGACGATCTCCACCGGATCCTCCACCGTCTGGGCGAACCCGCCGAACTTCTCCAGCCGAGACACCAGCATGGCATTCAAACTGGTGGTCTTGCCGGAACCGGTCAAGCCGGAAAACAGCACCAGCCCCCCGCTCTTTTTCAGCTCATCGGACAGCATCATATTGACGTGGCAATCCAGCAAGCGCAGATCCGGCAGCTTGGGCGCGCGATTCATCACCAGCCGGCAGGCATAGCGGTAAGGCTGCATGCGTTGCACACGCCAGCGCATGCCCGCCGCCGTAACGGTAAATCCTGACCGCTGGCCAACCTCTTGCTGCCCCGCCAGCACGGCCTCCGTCAACTTGAACAAAAAACCCTTGTGCGCTTCGCCCGGCTGAATCTGCCCAGGAAACAGCACGCTGGATTGCCAGTCTCGGACGTGCAGTTGCACATCGCTAATGATTTCTTGACTTTTCATGATGATTTCTTCCGAGACTGCCCCGCCAAAAGACGGGGCCATCGCCGCTCACTTGGAAAAGTGCAGCGCAAGATCGGCTTTTTCCTCTTTATTGCATTGCGTGCCCAGCTCGGCGACATCCAGCGACTTGCCATTAGGCATGTCTTTCACCACGGTTTCGCCCACTTTTATCCTGGCGAACAATGCCTGCACATTGGGCACTAACTTGGCGCACGCTTCTTTCGAATAGCCCTTGGAGACAATTTCTATGCCATCGTTTGCACCAGCGGCGCCATAAACGCTAGCCGGTCCCCAAGTCACTTCTCCACCAAATCGATTCGAAATATTCTTATCTCCCGATATCCGGTCCGCCGGCGAAAGCTTGAGACTGACCGCCACTTCATTCTTCAGGGTACTGACATCGGCCCCGCTGCCATACACCCTCAAGGCATTGGAAACAGACTGCTGAATATCCGACGTCTCGGAATTGACCTTGATATTGGTCATGACCGTTGGCACCACCAGAAAACCGACCGCCAAGATGAAAGCAATGATGCCGACGGCTACCGATAGCTGAATCAAGTCGACTCCGGCTTGATCCTTGAGAGACCCGCGCGGCGCGGCCGGCGGTTGAACGGGAAAAGTACGCATGCTGCACTCCATTAGTTAAATAAAATATGAACTTTAACAAACAAATATTTTTTTAAAACAAACGCCTCTCACCCTCCGGTCGTCATCTGCTGAATCTGGTTGCCCGCCTCCAGCGCCGTTATCATCATCCCGGCGATAGTCAGCAGAATGAAGCCGCCCACCATCACCACCAGCAAATTGCGGATGATGGCCGAGCGCTCCGCGATTTTTACCGAAATCTCTTCTATGGTGGTCAAGCCGATCTTGCGGATGCCGTCTTCAAAGTTGCTTCGCGCTGAGTATTCCGCGATCCGGTCGAAGATATCCTCGGAAAACAGGCCGGTATCCATCGCCTTGAGCAAGCTGCGGTTGGCGGTCAGGGAGACCCGAATCCTCGCCAAATGGCCGCGCATCCACGGCGTGGCGCCCCGCTCAAGCAACTGCACCGCTTCGAATACGCCGGTATTGGCTTGCGACAGCGCCGCCAGTGAAACCAGAAACTCGCTCGCCTTCAAATCGCGGTAAAGCGAATAAGGCAAGCGGCGATCCAGCCGACTGCGCATCGGCCCATTCCAACGCGGCAAAGACCAGAAATAAGCGCAGGTCAAGGCCGCAGGCAGCCCATAAATCAAATACCAGTAATCTCGAATCGCCGCCGACAAGTAGTAAAGTACTTTGCCGACGAAGGGAAAGCGCTCCGGCGGCATGATCTGCTCCATGATGGGCATCATGCCGAGCGCCACGCCGACCTGCACGCCGGTCATCAACAGCAACAGAAAAATGGGCAAGGCCACCGCCAACTGGATTGCCTTGGCATTTTTTTCGCGGATAGTCACCACCTTGGCCAAGAACCGCAGCGCCTCAGGCAAATCGCCGCGCTCCCCGGAGCCGATCACCATCAAATCATCGGCGGGAATGGTGCCTTCCCAGGTGTCGCGCAGATTCATCGAGGCCGCGCGCTGCCGCCAAAAAGCGAACAGCGGCGCCATGGGATTGCCGCGCTCCCGCGCTAAGGCGAACTTGCGCGAAAAGAGCTCATAAGGATTCGCGCCGTCCTCGATGGAATCCGCCAAGTCGCCATAGAATTTCGAACGCAGCTTCATGAACTTTCTCTTGGCCCGCGCCAGTCCGGCATAGGCGGGGTCCGCGCCCGCCGATGACCGGCCAAGCCCTCTCCAGCCGTTCAACATGACGCCCCTCCCGCCGCCAGGTAATCCACCTTGCCATCCGCGATGTCTCGCAACAGCCGCGCGCGTATCCGTTGATCCGGCCTCACGCCTTGATCCGCCAGCTCGTCAGCCATGGCGACATCCAATTCTTTTTGCAGCAAGCGGCCATCCCAGATTTCGCTATACCACGCTTCGCCTGCATAGCCGCTGCCGCAACAAGGCGTTTTGACATTGCGCGTGCGGGCCTTGCTCCAGTCCGCGCCGCGGCCATGAGCGCCCGCCTCCGTCATGAGCCGGGCCGCTCGTTCTCCGTCCACGGTTTCCGAACAAAGCGGGCAAAGCATCGCAGCCCTTGCCGTATCGATGCCATACATCACGCGCCCCTTTGCCCAGCCCGTCCGTTCCGACAGCAGCTTCATCAACATCGACTCAACCGATGCCTGCTTATCGGGATACACCGCCAGGACTGGGTGGGAGCTAGCTTGCAACTTGGCTAGCTCAGGGGCGATCAACAGCTGAGGCAAGCCGCCTGCAGAATGCTCCGTCACGGCGATGCCGCGCTTCCAGGCCTCGCCGACCAAAGCATGCGCCATCGGCAAAGCCATTTCCCCTGAAACGAATATAATCGCGCCCGGCCGGCGCAACTCATTCATGACGCGCTGCGCCTCATCGCCACTCTCCATGCCAAACGCGCCAAGCGAGGCCGGTTTGCCAAGCGGCCATGCCGCGCCGCCGGTTGAGGCCGTCCAAACGCCCGGCGCATCCCGCTCCGGCATGCCGCCCAGCGCCCCCAGAAAATCAGCCGCGCACGCCTGCGTCAACGACGCCACCGCCTCCAATCCATGCGAGGACTCCAGCAACAGCAATCGGCCGCCATCCGCCGCCGGCGCGGCATAAGCCTGAGTCGCATCGGCCACGCGAAAAGCGTAATCGATGTCCTTCTCGGCAAGAATCTCCTCCCAGAGAAACCGCCTGACGGCCCAGCGGTATGCATAGGCCGTCAACGTCAGCACCCGGCAGGCCTGGCCGGAAGCCTCCATGCGATGTTTGATGTCCGCCACGGCCGACATAGCCTCATGCCTCTCGCCATCGGCCACCGCCAACGCGCCCCAACCCCGATCCACGCCGGACAAACAGAAATAGCCATGCCGCCCCAGCGCGCCGCATCCTTTCAACGGCTCCGCCAACTGATGTCTGGCATCCAATGTCATCGCCGCGAGTTCCGCGAACGGCAGGCAATGCGTTTCGACAGGCCACAACGGGGCCGCGCGGGCGGCGAAATAATCCGCATCAAGCAAGCCCAAGGCGTCCAGATTGCGGAAAACCTGCCGCGCGTCCTCTCCCAGCATGCCTCTCGCCGCCGCCTGGCGAGCCCAAAGCGGCGCGGCCATCTCGTCCGGATGCGGATTATGGCCGGCATTGTCGGACAATGGCGTGATCGCCTGCCGGTAACCCATGTCAAAAGTTTCGTCAGCCCTCTCGCCTTCCCCCCGCACCTCGCGCGCCACACGGCGAAGCCAAGCCAGACGTTCTTCGCTGACCGCTCCGGCTCGCCTGTCTACGCTGGCCCCGGCGATCTCGTACGCGCTCGCATCCGCATCTGCGAAAGATGCGCCCAATTTGGAATGGCTTTTCCAAACTCCATCGAAATGCAGCTCTTCGCTGTTCATTCTTATTCCTCTTCTAATCAGCCAAACTCAGGGGGCGGTATTTTTTCAGTTTGCGGAAGGCGGACTCGATGTCTCTTGGGTCCAGCAAGCCCTGAGACATTTTATAAATGGCGTGCTCCATCGCGGTCTTCCCCAGCATGACCGGGTCGTAGAGCTTGCCATTGTTCTTGGCGCGCCAATATCGCTCCGCCTCCCAGAAACGGCCTTCGCGTATCATCGGCAGCATTTCCTCCGCGATCTCGCAGACCTCCGCTACCACTGTCTGCCCCGCCGTGCCCAGATAACGGCATTGCGGACAGCCCTCTCCCTCCACCCGGACTTCGCTGATGTCTATCCCCAGCGACGCGATGACCATCAGATAGTCGTCAGGCAAAACTTCCACCGCCATGCGGCTGCAATCGGAGCACAGCACAGGCAGCAGCTTCTGATAAACCAGCACGGTCAGAAAATCCGGAGAGGCCAGCGAATGAACCGGGATGCCGATCTCGTTCTCGGACAGCCGCGCCAAGACGCCAAAGCCGCTTGACGCGTGGACGGTGGACAACACTTGGTGGCCGGTCTGGGTCATCGCCTTGGCGAACGCGCCGGTTTCCGCATCGCGGATCTCCCCTCCCATCACCTTGTCGGGATCACCCCGCAACAAAACCTTGGCCGCTGCGCCGAAGGGGGTTTCGCTGCCCTCCTTCTTGCCATCCTCGGCCTTGCGCTGGATGGGAATTTGGGTGACATGCGGCTGGATGTACTCGACAGGGTCTTCGATCGAGAAGAATTTCTTGCCTGAATCGCGCTCATAAGTCATCAAGGTGCGCAAGGTGGTGGTTTTCCCCGAACCGGTCTCTCCTGCGATGATGGTCAGACCGGGGGATCGGTACACCGCGTCCTCCAGCACTTCCACCTGATCTTCCGAATACCCCAGCTCCTGCAGGCTGAGGATGTCCTTCTCCACCGCCTCATTGAGCAATACCCGCAAAATGACATCCACGCCGCGGTTTTCCTTCACGCTCTGGAACCGCAGTTGATAATTTCGGCCTTGGATGTTCAAACCGATCGAGCAGCTCTGGTGCCGGTTTTCATCAAAGTGGTTATGGCTGCGGCTGCTGGAGTCGGCCCGGGAGTTATAGGCCGTCGAAACCGCGTCCATCATGGCGTTGAAGTCATTCAGCAATCTTTCCTTGGGATCGCTGTCTCTCAATTTGCCGTGAATCCGGTAACGAACCCGCACCTGCGTCCCATCCCGGAATTCGAAATGGATATCGGTCGCCCTCAGTTCAATCGCCTTCTCTATCACCATGTCGAAGTTGCGCGCCCCCCCGTTCCTGGCGTCGCCAGCTCGAGCGTCGCCCTCGCCGCCTTGCTGTTGCAGCTGAGACTGCACCAGCAGAATCTCATCCATGGCGCCGACGAATACGCCGTAACAGCTGAGCCGCGCTCTTGCCCGGATGCCGGAATCAAAGCGTTGCAGCAAATCGCCCTGGCGCAACTGCGGATAACTCGCCTCATCTATCAACAGGAGATACTGTTTGGTTTTGGCCGACCCCATCACCAACACGCTGTTTTCATAGCCAGGCAGCAACAGATCGCTCTCAATGCGCCAGCCATGCTGACGTATCACCTCAGTCTTCAACATAGTCAGGCGCCGCGCCGCCTGACCCTCAGCCCCTGGCTGCCCAGCTCGCCTGGTATCCGTCACTGCCGGAGAAGCGACCGGCTTCACGCCATCGCCGCGCTTCCCGAATTGAGAAAGCCAATTCACTAATCGGTCCCCCTAACTCATGCTTCAACGCGATTCCGCCGCCGCGACGCCAGAATCTATCAACAGACGCTTCCGCTTCCCGCCCTGTCTCAGATCGACATAGTCCTCTCCCACCGCCACGACTTTCCAAGACCTGAGCTTGTCTCCCGCTTTCACCGTTTTGGCCTGCCTGCCTTGGATCAGCAGATAGGCCCTGCGCACTTGGCCATTGCTTTGGATGATCATCAGATCGAACTCCGGCGCCGGCTCTCCCCCGCTCGCGGACGGCGGCAATCCGCCAGCATTGGGCAAGGGCAAGGGCGGCAGAGATTGAATGGCAGGCAAAGGCCTCGGCATGGCGCTCTTGGCGAAGGCATCTATGGTTTCCGCGCTGGCGGCGGCTGAAAGCAGCAAACAGCCGAGCAACAATTTATTGAACATAAAAAGTGCCTCTCGCGGCAAAGGATGGGGATGCATCGCTCAACATCACCGTGATTTCATCCAGCGCCATATTGCCGGAGCGTTCCATCAGCCCCGCGACAGAGTCCAGAAAAGCCAGATGCCCGCTTAGCGCCCATGTCCCCCTCGAAACCTGCGGCAGCTTGGCGCTTCGATTTCTGAGTTGCGGCGGCAAGGGAACCAAGGCGTCGGTCTTGCCCAGCGAGGCCTCCAGCGCCTTGCCTGCCCCCGCCGCAGACTTGCCGTAATCGTCCAGCGCCTGCATCCTCACCCCCGACTGCAAATAAAACTGCGCCGCCGCGATCGGCGTCACAGCCTTGTCCCCGGCGCCATCCGCAAACGCGACCTTTTCCATCGCGGTATTCATATCCTGAATCTGAGCCGCGGGCCGCGCGGCCGACAAGGTAGCGAAATTGCCGCCTTCCCCCCGCAGCCAACCCACCGCGCAAGCGCCGGCCTTGCACGACAAATGCGTGATGCGCCAGCCGCCTACATTTCTGGGCAACTGCTGAATGGCCAACTGCATGCGTTTGGCGTATGCGCTGCCGCAATGCAGGGCCGGCGCTTGCAATGCCGCCTGCAATTGCCCGCGGTAACGCGCCTCCTCATCGGGTTGCGCCATGGCCGCCTCCGCTAGCTTGGCCTGAATTTCCTGATCATGAGCCTGCAGCCACCACTTGGCGCCCAAGCCAAGTCCGGCAAGCACGATGCCAACAAGCGCCAAGCCGATCAGAGGATTGCGCGGCACCGGCCGGAAGCAATATTTCTCCTTTTCGCCCTGGTTCAATAATTCGGCGATTTCATCCAGACCGATGCGCCGTGTCACCGTGAACTGGATGTCGGCTTCATCGCCCAGAACAGTGACGCCGATGCCCACCTCTTGCATGAAGCGGCGCGCGGATTCAATCGCCTCTTCTTGCGGCAGGATTTGATCATGCATCGGCTTGCCATCATGAATCGCGATGAAAATCACATGGCCGGCATCATCGGGATCGCTATGGAGGAAGAGAATATTCGGGTCATCGGTGAGTTCTCTGAGCCAACCGGCCAGCGAATACAAGCCATGCCGGCTCGCCTTGCCCGGCAAGGTGGCCAAACCCACGACCGACGAGCCCAAAGCGTTCTTCAAAACCAGGAATTGCCTCGCCCCTCTTTTGGCGGCCAGTTCCCTCACCTCGTCGGACTCTTTGCTCAAGCCAAGCAAAGCCTCCCACTGCACCCCGGCGACCAGATTGCCGCACAGCACTTTGGCCATCTCAAACCCCCTCGGTCAGTTGGGGGGAGATCACGACAATGATTTCGTCGTCGTATTGCGCAGCCGACTTGGTCCCGCCCTGATAGGCGATGACGCCGTTACGATCCGCTTGGCTCTTGCTCTGCCTGAAACCGCTCAGAATCAGCGTTTGCCCGGACTTCAACGATGCCCGCTGCATGGTCTGCACCGAAGACGTGATCGGCGTCTGGATCGAGTTATCCCCCGATGTCACTTTCTTCAAGTCTCTCAACTCAGACAGGTCGATCTGCACTTGCAGCATCACGCTGCTGTTATCCAGCAAAGTCGGCAGCAGATTCATCACAAAGCCGGTGGAAATCACGCCGGGCTCCATGCCGACGCTGGGCGCCGAGCCGCTCACGCCAGGCGTTGCCGTGATTCGCGCCAGATAGCCCTGGTTCTGCGTCACCGCCACCGGCGCGGGCTGATTATTCAGCGTCACGACATTGGTATTGACTACGGTGCTGACCCGCCCCTGCTGGCTCAGCGCCTGCAACAGAATCTGAGAGCCTTTGAATTGCCCGGAATCCATGGTCACGCCGAACACGGCATCATCAGTCGACCCCTTGCCCGCCTGGGTGAACGAGCTGCCCCAACCGCTTTGCGCCGCGCGATAAACCAGTTTCCAATCGATGCCGGATGACGACTTTTCAGTCAAATTCACGGAAAAAACCTGCACGGACAAGCTGACCTGACGGCCCAAAACCGCGTTCTCGCCATCGATGTAGCGCGCCACTCGCGCTACCACATCGGCGGAGTCCGTCACTGTGATCGAGCTTGTCATCTCCGAAGACACCGCCTTGCCCAAAGGAGACAACATGCTATTGACCGTGTCGCTCAACCGATCCCAGTACTTCATCACCGAGCTCATGCTGACAGATGAATCCGAACCGAAATTCAAGACAGCGGATCCGCCGCCACCGCCGCTGCCGCCGGTCGAGCTTTGCGAACTCTTGCCTACTTTGGCCGAATAACTGGACACCCCAGGCATGGTTTTTATCTGGAAGGTTCTCGTTATCAATCGAGAAAACTCGACCACGCCATTGCGATAGCTCCAATTCGTTCCCGTGCGGTTCGCCACCGCGTCCAGCAGGCCTCTCAGGCTGCCTGAATAATTGACTTGAGCGCGCGGCTCATCCGACAGCGCCGTTCCGCCCGTCGGTTGCGCCGCGGGCGGATACGGAGAAGATAAGCCTATGGTCGGCACGGCCGGCATGGCGCCATTATTCGGCTTGGCCGCGGCGACGCTGAAAATGTCGCGCGCCAAGCGGATCACAATGCCCTGCTCCTTGGCGATCTGCTCCGCCATCAAAGACAGAGGCAAGGCCTTGCCAGTGGAGAAGCTCGCGTCGCGTTCAAAACGCGCCGGCAAGGCATCCACCTCGTCCACCACCACGGAACGCTGGGTAAACCAAGCGCCTGCGCTTTTTTCCACCATCGGAGGCAAGAAGGGCTGCGCGGCCTCAAGTCCACGCACGTCCCGCTGTGCCTCAGCGATTCTTCCATCGGTGTTCTGCAGCAGGCCCGGCGTGCCGCAGCCCCCAAGCAACACGGCGACGCATGCCAGAAGCGCTGTTTTCTTCATCACAAACATCCTTATCGTGTCGCATGGATCACGCGAATCACCCTATTTGCCTCATAGGCCTTGATCCGCACCGGCGAGTCAGTGTTTTGCAGCGACTTGGCAACTTGCTCCATCACATCCAGAAAAGAGCCCTTGAAAACTGCCGGATAATCAATCGGAAAATCACGATCCAACTCCCATGCAAGCACCCAGCCATTTTCCTTGGCGTACGATCGCAGAGCCGAGGAAATTCTTTCCTTCCCTGGCGATAGCCTCAACACGTCTTGGCGCGGCGACTCAACGGCCAGCTCCGAAGACGCAACAGCAGGGCGCGCCAGCCCGGCCATCCGTCTTTCCTCGCCGCGGATCAGCCCTGCCGCCGCCGGCTTAATTGCTTCATCGTTTAAATAAAGAAAACCGGCTTGCGCGTTGAAGACCGGGGCAAAACAACATGCCGCTACCATCAATTTCCAGCCCATATCATCACCAAGGTTTAATTTAAACACCTCTATAACAAACATAAAAAAGCACACGAAAGTCCTGATGCCAGCCTGACCCATGCCAGACGGAAATTTTCGGCACTATAGCACGGTCATTTTATGTTTGATATAGTGATAACTATCATAAACTAAAAAAATCCCCATGAACAAGGTAAAAGTATTGATTCTATTGGCGATGGCGACCAGCCTGCCGGCTAGCGCAACCCCCATGCTGGGCGACACGGCGGAGCAAAAACCTAGGCCAAACTCCCCTGCCGCGCCAGCCGAGGCGGACAGCAACCTGGACCGTCTCTACTCGACAGAATATGAAGGCCCTCCGGGAAAATTGCTAGACGATCTGGCCCGCATCACAGGCTGGCGTTTTGAGGAACGCGGCGCCACCGATTCCAGCATCGTCATCCGCATCAAAAGCCTCTACCAGCCAGTCATCGCGACTCTCCGCTCGATAGGCGAGCAATTTCCCTATGCGCTGGTGGCGGACCAGCGCTCAAAAACCATTTTGCTGGATTACACCAGGCTGATCATTGCTTCGCCGCCTCCCCAGCAAAAATACCTAATGGACGGCGGCGTATTCTCCAGCCGCGCCGCCGCCGAGCGAGCGGCGGATAGCTACAAAAACAAGGGGCTTAGTTGCCAGATAAAAAAAATCGGCCGAACCTTTCAGATACTCATCGGACCATTCAGCGATGACGGCGCCGGCGAGCGCAAAGTGAAAGACACTCTCGGCCCGCTGAAACGCCTTCCGCCCGATGCTTAAGCCCCGCCGCGCAAACAAGAACCCGGCGCCCATTCAAAGGCGCGCCACGCTCTGCCGCCCCGCCTCGGCAGAAGCTGGACGACCTTCGCAAAAATCGCGCGTCTGGCCGCGCTGGCTGCTGCTCGCATGGATCGCGCTGTTTCCCATCCGTCTTCTCGCCGGCGGCCAGGAGGAGCATTTCAATATCCGCCGCACCGCGCACTGCGCGCTTGACGCCGCTCGCCGCTTCGATGTTCCTTACCTGCTGCTGATGGCGATAAAAGTAAAAGAGTCGGGCGTTCGATTCGACAATCCCTATGTGACAGGACGCAATCGCAATGGCAGCGCTGACATCAGTTTTTGGCAGATCAACGACGCCTGGCTACCCAAACTCGCCCGTTACGGCATAGACCGCGCGCAACTCTACGACCCATGCACCAACGCGCATGTCGCCGCCTGGATGCTGGCGGAAGAAGTGAGGCGCCGAAAAGACTGGGAGCGCGGCATCGGCGCTTATCACAGCCCCACCCCCTCGCTCGCTCAGCCTTACGCTAAGCACGTGCTGCGCATCTGGGCGCTGTTGCGCCGCGAAAACCCCGGCTGGAACTGAACGCTTCGAGAACCTTCACATATCAAATAGTTTTAAAAAGTAGAATTCTTAGCTCCTTGCTAGTCAGCCATTCCATTGTTATGGTAGGCCTTCATGACAAAAAACTAACCTGCGACTGGAGTCCTAGCAATGAAACTGGAAACCTTGGCCGTCCACGCCGGATACAGCCCCGACCCCACCACCAAGGCGGTGGCAGTGCCCTTGTACCAGACCACCAGCTACGCTTTCGACAGCACCCAGCATGGGGCGGACCTGTTCGACCTCAAGGTGCAGGGCAATATCTACACCCGCATCATGAACCCCACCACCGACGTGCTGGAAAAAAGGGTGGCGGCGCTGGAGGGCGGCATCGGCGCGCTGGCGGTGGCTTCCGGCATGGCCGCCATCACCTACGCCATCCAGACCATCGCCGAGGCCGGCGACAACATCATCGCCACCCGCACGCTGTATGGCGGCACGTACAATCTGTTCGCCCATACTTTCCCGCAGTTCGGCATCGAGGTGCGCTTTGTCGATTACCAGGACCCGGCCGCCATCGCCAAGCTGGTGGACGCGCGCACCAAGGCGGTGTTCTGCGAATCCATCGGCAATCCGCTGGGCAATGTGGTGGACTTCGCCGCCTTCGCCGCCGAGGCGCACCGCCACGGCCTGCCGCTGATCGTCGACAACACCGTGCCCTCGCCGTATCTGTGCCGGCCGTTCGAACACGGCGCGGACATCGTGGTGCACAGTCTGACCAAATACCTGGGCGGCCACGGCAACAGCATAGGCGGCATCATCGTCGATTCCGGCAAATTCCCCTGGGGCCAGCACGCCCAGCGCTTTGTCCGTCTCAACACCCCCGACGTCAGCTACCACGGCGTCAATTATGTGGAAGCGCTGGGACCGGCAGCCTACATCGCCCGCGCCCGCGTGGTGCCGCTGCGCAATACCGGCGCGGCGATCTCGCCGTTCAACGCCTTCCTGATCCTGCAAGGCATCGAAACCCTGGCCCTGCGCATGGACCGCATCAGCGAAAACGCGCTGAAAGTGGCCACTTTCCTGCAGGAAAACGCGGCGGTGGAGTGGGTGGAGTACGCCGGCCTGCCGAACAGCCCGAGCAAGCCGCTGGTGGACCGCTACCTGGGCGGCCGCGCCTCCGGCATCCTGTCCTTCGGCATCCGGGGCGGCGCAGAAGCCGGCGGCCGCTTCATCGACGCGCTGCAGCTGGTGACGCGGCTGGTGAACATCGGCGACGCCAAATCGCTGGCCTGCCACCCTGCCACCACCACCCACCGCCAGCTGTCGCCGGAGGAGCAATTGCAGGCTGGCGTGCGGCCGGAGCTGGTGCGGCTGTCCATCGGCATCGAGCATGTCGACGACATCCTGGCCGATATCGGCCAAGCGCTGAAAGCCGCGGCGCTTTGAAATAGAAAAGGGCCGCAGCAGCGGCCCTGTCATTGGCAATCTTACATCTCATCCCGCCTTGGCGGCATGTCCGCGCTGGCTGATCGGCGCGCCGGATTCATGCGAGGCCGGCCCGTCGGTGGCCGGCAAGGGCTGCGGCAGGCTCATCCTGGACAACCAGGGCAGCGCCGTCAGCTTGCCGCTGATCTGCGCCTTGGCGCTCTTGCAACTGATGCAGACCGGCTTGCCGCTGCGCTGCTTCAGCGCCTCGTCCACCCGCTGGCCGTACAAGGCAATCTGATGCTGATGCTGCCAGGCCAGCAAGGTATCCGCCAGATACGGCATCGACGGATCATCCTGCTTGTAGTGATTGCGGTAGACGGTGAGCCACAGCTGGCCGGTTTCGTCCTCGTTCAGCAGAATGGTCTGGTAGGCCACGGTGACGGCGTCGCCGCGGCTGACGGTATTGGCCAGCGAAAGCGCGTCATCGTTCTTCATGCGCACACAGCCATGGCTGCGGAAGCCGGGCACCGAGGCCGGCGCATTGGTGCCGTGAAAACCCAAGCCCAGCTTGCTCTCGCCGAAGCGGACGAATACCGGGCCGAGCGGATTGTCCGGCCCCGGCGGCACCACGGTCACCACCGGCTTGCCGTTGCGCTTCATCTCGTCCTGGATGGACTTGGGCACATGCCAGCTGGGGTCGCGGTAAATGCCGGTGATGTCGAAACTGCCGATGGGCGTTTGCGTCAGCATCTTGCCTACGGCCACCGGGAAAATCCGCTCCAGCTTGCCATCCTGGTACAGGAACAGCCGCGCCTGCGGCAGATTCAGCACCAGGTGCCGGCCGGCTGGATTGATCTGAACATCCGGCTCGGGCATCACCGCCGCCGCAGCGGCCGGAAACGCCGACAAACAACCCAGCGCCAGCAGCGTCAACCACTTGCACATACTGCTCATTCCATTGCTTTGAATCATTCCGCAGATTCTAACAGAAAGCGTTTGCGCAACGCGTTTGTAAAAAAACCAGCACGGATTGCCGATTTTTGAGAAAATCCGCGCCTTACCGTTTGATTTTGCAAGCAAGACGATGACGCACCCACAGACGATTGCCCTGGTCGAGTCGCTGGATCACGAAGGCCGGGGAGTCTCCCACGTTGACGGCAAAACCATCTTCATCGATGGCGCGCTGCCTTACGAAAAGGTTATCTACAGCAGCTACCGCAAGAAGCCGAGCTACGAAAACGCCAATACCAGCGCGGTGCTGAAGGAAAGCTTCATGCGCGCCGATCCGCGCTGCCCGCATTACGGCGTCTGCGGCGGCTGCTCGATGCAGCACGTGGAGTTCAGCGCCCAGGTGGCGATCAAGCAGCGCGTGCTGGAAGACAATCTCAAGCGCATCGGCAAGGTCAAGTCCGAACGCATTCTCACCCCCATCTCCGGACCGGCCTGGCACTACCGTCATCGCGCCCGCCTGTCCGCCCGCATGGTGGCCAAGAAGGGCGGCGTGCTGGTGGGCTTCCATGAGAAAAGCTCCAGCTACATTGCCGAAATGCGCGAATGCCACATCCTGCCCAAGCACATCTCCGACCTGATCATGCCGCTGCGCGAAATGATCGCCACGCTGTCGATCAAGCAGCGCATGCCGCAGGTGGAAGTGGCTGTCGGCGACAAGCTGGACATCCTGGTGTTCCGCAATATGGACGACATCACCGATGCCGACTTCGCCATTCTGAAGGCCTTCTCCGACGAGCACGGCTCGGCGGAACGCCCGCTGCAAATCTGGCTGCAGCCCAAGGGCCCGGACACCTGCTACCCGATCTATCCGCTGGACGCGCCCAAGCTGACTTACAGCATGCCGGAATACGCGGTGGAGATGCCCTACTACCCCACCGAATTCACCCAGGTGAACCCGCAGATCAACGCGGTGATGGTGGCGCGCGCGCTGAAGTTCCTCGATCCGCAGCCGGGCGAGCGCATCGCCGACATGTTCTGCGGCATCGGCAACTTCACGCTGCCCATCGCCCGCTCCGGCGCCATTGTCCACGGCATGGAAGGCAGCCAGGCGCTGGTCAAGCGCGCGGTGGAAAACGCCACCCACAACCAGCTGCAGGACCGCGTCAGCTACGAGATGGCCAACCTGTTCGAAGTGACCGAGGAATCGTTCGCGGCGCTGGGCCGTTTCGACAAGATGCTGGTGGACCCGCCGCGCGACGGCGCCGTGCAGCTCTTGAAGGCCATCACCGAAGAAACCGCGCCCAAGCGCATCGTCTATGTGTCCTGTAACCCGGCCACCCTGGCGCGCGACGCCGGCGTGCTGGTGCACACCAAGGGCTACACGCTGAAGGCCGCCGGCATCATCAATATGTTCCCGCACACCGCGCACGTCGAATCCGTGGCCTGGTTCGAAAAAACCAGCCCGTGCAAGACGCGCAAGGAAGTCGAGGCGATTGAAGCGGCCGAAGCCGCGGAACGCGAGGCCGCCCGCGCCGCGCGCCAGGCCGAGGAAGACGCCGAAAAGGCGCGCAAGGCTCAGGAAATGGCCGAGAAGGCCGCCGCCAAGGAAGCCCGCCGCGCGCATTACTTCGCGGAAAAGGCTCGCCGCGAGAGCGAATCCCATCCGTCTGAAGCGTAACGACACGCCCGGTTTTGACCGCTGAGTCAAACCGGGCTAAATTCTCTTCACATAAAGACAGATTGTTTGATCTAAAGAAAAGTTTTTATCGCGACTTCAGCGCATTGTGCACACACCGAAACCGCCACCCATCGGTCATGGCGGCAAGGCGTGGCGCTACCCCGGCTTTGCGAAGCCGACCCGCACCGCCAATAAGAATGGGCATCCGCCGGCGCGCTTTTAGCCGGACCCATGCCTTGCTCGTAACTCGCCCCCGGCAACGGGAAACCCTAAAGCGACACTTATCATGCATATCGTTCAATTTCTGATCGGCCTCCTTGTGGTGCTGGCCCTGACGCAACTGGTCGCCCGCGACCGGAAGAACATCAAGATCCGCTCCGTCCTGCAGCTGCTGGTGGTCGAGATCGCCTTGGCCTTCTTCCTGCTCAACACGACGTATGGCTTGGCCATCGTCGGCAGCATTTCCGGCGTCTTCACCAAATTGATGGAATTTGCCGGCGAAGGCACCAACTTCGCCTTCGGCGGCATCCTGAACAAGGGCGAGTTCAGCTTCTTCCTGATGGTGCTGATGCCCATCGTGTTCATTTCGGTCTTGATCGGCATCCTGCAGCACATCCGCGTGCTGCCGGTGGTGATCCGCGCCGTCGGCTTCGTGCTGTCCAAGGTCAGCGGGATGGGCAAGATCGAATCGTTCAACGCCATCAGCTCGATGATGGTGGGCCAGTCCGAAAACTTCATCGCCTACAAGAACATCATCCATACCTTTGACGAAAAGCGCATGTACACGCTGGCCGCCACCGCCATGTCCACCGTGTCCATGTCCATCGTCGGCTCCTACATGCAGATGATAGAGCCGCGCTTCGTCGTCACCGCGCTGGTGCTGAACCTGTTCAGCACCTTCGTCGTGCTGTCGCTGATCAACCCCTACGACAGCGCGCTGGGCGAAGACGAGCTGATCAGCAACGAAGGCCACCGCGTGTCGTTCTTCGAGATGCTGGGCGAATACATCCTGACCGGCTTCAAGATCGCCGTGATCGTGGCCGCCATGCTGGTCGGCTTCATCGCCCTGATCTCCTGCGTGAACTTCATCTTCACCTCGATCTTCGGCATCAACTTCCAGACCATGCTGGGTTATGTGTTCTGGCCGTTCGCCTGGCTGATGGGCGTGCCGACGCACGAAACGCTGACCGCCAGCAGCATCATGGCGACCAAGCTGGTGACCAACGAGTTTGTCGCCATGCTGGAACTGAAGAACCATGCCGCCCACCTGTCCGACTACACCCGCGGCGTGCTGTCCATTTTCCTGGTGTCCTTCGCCAACTTCAGCTCCATCGGCATTATCGCCGGCGCGGTGAAGGGCCTGAACGAGGAACGCGGCAATATGGTGTCCCGCTTCGGCCTGAAGCTGGTCTACGGCTCCTCGCTGGTGAGCATCCTGTCCGCGCTGATCGCCGGCCTGGTGCTGGCGTCCTGAGCCAAACCGCCGGCCTTGCCCGAGCATCCCGCCGCCCGCTCTTGCGGGCGGTTTTGTTTTGCTCTCCCCTGCCGCATAATGGCCGCCTGATCCACTAGGAAAGTCCGCCATGCCGCACCAAGCGCTCAGCGAGCAAGACTATCAACGCCTGTCCGCCACCCTGGCCCGTTTCGTCGACCAGGGTTGCATGAACCTGGAACAACTGGACGGCTTCTTCGCCGCGCTCCTGGCCGGCCCGGAAGCCATCCGCCCGGCGGAATGCCTGCCGCTGATCCTGGGCGACGCCTTCGACGACGAATCGGCCTTTCCCAGCGAAAAAACGCTGGAACAGTTCGTGACGCTGCTGCGCGGCCACTGGCAGGACATCGCCGAGGCGCTGAACGACGGGGAATTCCAGCCCTGGCTGGATGCCGGCGCCGACGGCGAAGTCCGCGGCAACGACTGGTGCGAAGGCTTTGTCGCCGGCATGGAGTTGCTGAACGAAGATTGGGGCATGCTGTTCGACTCCCCGGACAGCGCGCCGCTCCTGGAGCCCATCATGGCCCTGGGTTTCGAACGCCACCCGGATGCCGACATGCGCCCGTTCGTGGACGGCATTTCCAGCGAGGTCCGCGCCGAGCTGCTGGCCGCCATCTCGCCCTCCGTGCACGGCATCCACGATTTCTTCGCCGGCATCCGCCGCCAGCTGGAACAGGAAGAACAGGAATCAGACCCGCACCCCAGGCACAAGCATTGAAAGCCGGGTAAACCAGCGGCCATGCCGCCGCGTTTAGCATAGACTGACCGTCATCAGGCGAGCCGGCCACTGTTCACGCGCCGGCAGCCGCAGTCCATTTCCAAGGGGTAATCCATGAATCCAATCGAAGCCTTGCTGTTTGCCGTGATCCAGGGCGTCAGCGAACTGTTTCCCGTCAGCAGCCTGGGACACGGCGTCCTGATCCCGGACTGGCTGCACTGGTCGATCAACCGCACCAGCCCGGACTTCCTGCCATTCATGGTGATGCTGCACCTGGGCACCGCCGCCGCGCTGCTGATCTACTTCCGCCGCGACTGGATAGAACTCATCGGCGGCTGGCTCAGGGCGGGCGGCCGCGCCAGCAATCCGGAAGCGCGCCTGATGTGGCTGGTGATCGCCGGCACCATCCCCGCCGGCCTGCTGGGCCTCTTGCTGGAAAAACAGCTGCGCGCGCTGTTCACCAGCACCACCGCCGTGCTGATCTTCCTGGCCCTGAACGGCCTGCTGCTGCTGCTGGGCGACCGGCTGAAAAAGAAAACCGCCTCCCATGACCTGTCCAAACTAAGCGTTGCCGGCGCGATCAAGATCGGCGCCGGCCAGGCGCTGGCGCTGCTGCCGGGCTTCTCCCGCTCCGGCGCCACCCTGGTGACCGGCCTGGCCCACGGCCTGGATTACGCCTCGTCCGCCCGCTTCTCCTTCCTGCTGGCCACGCCCATCATTACCGCGGCCGGCATCCTGGAAATCCCCAAGCTGGCGCACAAGGGACACGGCTCCGCCGAATGGGGCCTGCTGCTGGCCTGCGGCGCGGTAGCGGGCCTGTGCGCCTATGCCAGCACTTGGTTCCTGATGCGCTACTTCAAGAAGACCGAGATAGAGTCGCTGCGGCCCTTCGGCTTCTACTGCCTGTTGGTCGGCATCGGCGGCCTGCTGGCAAAAGCGCTGTAAAGCGCTGGACTTACGTCGTCAATCCTATAGAATTGCAATAGACAGTAATTCTACTTATTGAAACCCGGTTTCCTCCGGGCTAAAGCCTTCATGGCAGCCGCCGGCCCTGCTCTACGCGCGTGGAGCACAACCGGCGGTTTTCTTGGAATCACTGATCTCACACAGGAGGCGACAGACCTCGTACATCAATATTTTCGGAAGAATGAGTGTATTGGAAGATCGTAAAAATGACCGCCTGCCCGATGATTTGGCCAGGCGCGCTACCGCCATCATCGAACTCCCCGACGGCGTGCTCGTCACCGCCAGCCGCGGCGGCCGCTACAACTTGCCGGGCGGCAAAGCCAACCGCGGCGAGCTTCGCTCGCAGGCGCTGATCCGCGAAGTGCGCGAGGAAACCGGGCTGCGCATCAACTCGATGCTTTACCTGTTCGACCACATCACCCCGTTCAACGCGCACAAGGTCTACCTGTGCATCGCGCAGGGCCAACCCAAACCGCAGAACGAGATCGAACGCATCGCCCTGGTATCGTCACCGGACACCGATATGGATCTGTTCGTCGAGGGCCGCGCCATCCTGCGCCGCTACGCCCGCCTGCGCAACGAGGAAACCGCCAAAGGCCAGGCATTGCGCGCCATGCTGGGCCTGGCGCGTTACATCGCCAAGGTCGATTAACGCCATCGGGAAAACAAAAAGGACACGCATGAGCGTGTCCTTTTTTTCTTGGCTGCCGCCCGGGTTTATTTGGCTATCGCCGCCGCGCCGGAGCTCGCGGCGCCCTTCTCCTGCATCATCGCCACCATGTCGGCCGGCAGATCCACCCAGCCCGCGGTATTGGCCAAGGACAGCGTCGCCGCCAGCAGCACCAAGGCCAGCGGCGCGAACAGCACCACGCCCGCCAGCACCCGCAGCTTGGACACCCCCGACACCTGCGACAAGGCATTGACCAGCACCACCATGCCCAGCAGCGACAACAGCATGTCGGCGCCGGCCGCCACATCGTCCGGCAGCCAGCTGGTCAACGGCTCGATGAATTGCAGGCCGCTGGCCACCACCACCAGGCCAAACAGCGACCCCGCCAGCTCGGCCTTGCCCAGCCGCAGCCAGAAGCCGATGAAGCGGGTGAAGAACACCGTCTCCAGCCAGGTGAACGCCACCATGAAGCCGATGCGGCCGGCGACATTGCCGCCCAGCTCCGTGGTATCGCCGCTGGCGATCACCCCCAGCAGCGTCAGCAGCAGCGCCGGCTGCCACCACGGGTACTGATAGGCGGCCAGCGGCTTCACCCGCAAGCGCAACAGGTCGAACAAGTCATCGATCAGCACGCGCATGGCCGGCTCAATCGAAAACCACGGTCTTGTTGCTGTAGGACAGCACGCGATTGTCCAGATGCCAGCGCACGGCGCGCGACAACACCACTTTTTCCAGGTCGCGGCCCTTCTCCACCAGGTCCTCCACCGTGTCGCGGTGCGAAATGCGGGTCACTTCCTGCTCGATGATCGGGCCTTCGTCCAGATCCTCGGTCACATAGTGGCTGGTGGCGCCGATCAGCTTGACGCCGCGCGCGAAGGCCCGATGGTAAGGCTTGGCGCCGTCGAAGGCCGGCAGGAAGCTGTGATGGATGTTGATGACCCGGTCCGGGTAGCGAGTGACGAATTCGCCGGACAGGATCTGCATATAGCGCGCCAGCACGATGAAATCGACGCCAGCCTCTTCCAGCAGGCGGAACTGCTCGGCCTCTGCCTCCGCCTTGTTGTCCTTGGTCACCTTGATCACATGGAACGGAATGCCGTTGAACTCCACCAGGCGGCGGCAGGTTTCGTGATTGGAGATGACCAGCGGAATATCGCAATCCAGCTCGCCGATGCGCCAGCGGTGCATCAGATCCACCAGACAATGCTCATACTGCGACACGAAGATGGCCATGCGCGGCTTGCGCGCGGACAGCGACACCTTCCAATTCATGCCATGCTCATCGGCGATGGGCTGGAACGCCGCGGCGAAACTGTCCATCGGCAGGGTGAAGCCATCCAGATCCCACTGCACCCGCATCAGGAACAGGTTCTCGCTGGTATCCTGATGCTGGTCCGCGTGCATGATGTTGGCGTTGTAGGTCATCAGGAAATTGGCGATGGCCGCAACCAGGCCCTTTTTGTCCGGCGCGCTGATCAGCAGCGTGGCCGAGTGTTTCTCGTGACTCATTCAGTAAACCCGTGATCAATCTGTAAATTAGTTTTACGTAATACTAAAACAGCCGCGCGCGGCTGTCTGCAACTCTCGCGCCAGTCTGGCGGCGAAAAACAAAATCGCCACAGCCCGGCTGCACCGGCCGCTGTGGCGAGCATGCTCAGAACCGCCGCGTGCGCGGCGGAAAGGCTCAGGCGTTCAGATTGGCGGAATCCAGCGTATTCTGCAAGAGGGTGGCGATGGTCATCGGCCCCACGCCGCCCGGCACCGGCGTAATGAAGCCGGCGCGCTCGCGCGCGGCGTCAAACTCCACATCGCCGCACAACTTGCCGCTATCCAGGCGGTTGATGCCGACGTCGATCACCACCGCGCCCGGCTTGACCCATTCGCCCTTGACGAAGTTGGGGATGCCCACGCCCACCACCAGGATGTCCGCGGCGGCCACTTCCGCGGCCAGATTCTGCGTGGCGCTATGGCAGACGGTAACCGTAGCGCGCGCCATCAGCATTTCCAGCGCTTGCGGCCGGCCGACGATATTGGAGGCGCCGACGATCACCGCCTTCTTGCCTTTAGGATCGATGCCGTATTCTTCCAGCAGCGTCATCACGCCGCGCGGCGTGCAGGGACGCATCAGCGGCATCTTGATCGCCAAACGGCCGACATTATACGGGTGGAAACCGTCCACATCCTTTTTCGGATCAATACGTTCAATCACCGTTTGCGGATCGATCTGTTTCGGCAGCGGCAGCTGCACCAGTATTCCATCCACGCCGGCATCGGCATTCAACTCGTCGATTATCTCCAGCAATTGCTGCTGGCTGGTTTCGGCGGGCAATTCATACGATACCGAACGCACGCCGGCTTTTTCGCAAGCGCGCTTCTTGCCGCCCACATAGACTGCCGAAGCCGGATCATCCCCCACCAGCACCACGGCCAGCGCCGGCGCGCGCTTGCCCTGCGCCAGACGCGTTTCCACGCCCACGCGTACCTTCTCAACCAGCCGTTCCGCTACCGCCTTGCCATCGATCAATTGTGCCGACATGCCTGAATCCCATATTGATGCAGATAAATAACGGGCGCTATTGTCGCATTATTTGCGCAGCGCAGTAAGAGCGGCTCCGCGGTTTATTTTTCTTAAGATCAAGATAAATAAAGAGAAAAATACAGACAGTATCCGCAAGCCGGAAAACAGCGGCAAATGCTCCCCGCAAACCCGCTAAATTATTTGCACAAAGCCGTTGACAGGCCTCGGCCTCATCCGTATAGTTGCGGTCTCTGTTCGGGGCGTAGCGCAGCCTGGTAGCGCACCTGATTTGGGATCAGGGGGTCGCGAGTTCGAATCCCGCCGCCCCGACCAGACACAACAAGCAGCCCGATAGAGCGCCCGTAGCTCAACCGGATAGAGCACCAGCCTTCTAAGCTGGGGGTTACAGGTTCGATTCCTGTCGGGCGCGCCAAGCTTGCTTGATTGCAGTACCCAATGGTGGATATAGCTCAGTTGGTAGAGTCCCGGATTGTGATTCCGGTTGTCGTGGGTTCGAGTCCCATTATCCACCCCACAATTTGCCTGATTGCGGCCCAGCCGCGGTCCAAGCCGTATCGGCG
>NZ_JAUCGU010000016.1:0-55470 GCF_059916625.1 Chromobacterium sp. CCUG 76385 | reverse complement strand
CGGTGGATGTAGCTCAGTTGGTAGAGTCCCGGATTGTGATTCCGGTTGTCGTGGGTTCGAGTCCCATCATCCACCCCAAAGATTTCGGCCATCGCGTCACCAGCGGTGGATGTAGCTCAGTTGGTAGAGTCCCGGATTGTGATTCCGGTTGTCGTGGGTTCGAGTCCCATCATCCACCCCAGAAATTGAAAGCCCGACGGATCCGTCGGGCTTTTTTCATGTCCTCCTCCGCAAATTACAGATTCGCGACAAAAATATTCAAGTTAGATGCTTGCCGGAACAGGGAAGCTCCGTATAATCGAATACATTTGCATGTATCCGATTGACTGACAGATAACGACACCCACCATGACCACCCTGCAGCCGATCAAGCGCCAGACGCTTACCAGTGCCGTCACCGAATCCCTGCGCCGCCGCATTCTGTCGGGCGAATTCGCTGACGGCCAACAATTGCGCCAAGAGGCGCTGTCCCACGAATACGGCGTCAGCCGGGTGCCGGTGCGCGAGGCGCTGCGCCAGCTGGAGGCGGAGGGACTGATCCAGATCATCGACCACAAGGGCGCCCTGGTGTCCAAGCTGTCGCTGGAAGACATCCTGGAGCTGCTGGAAGTGCGGGCCATGCTGGAATGCTCGCTGCTGAAAGCCGCCATCTCCTGTCAAAGCGCGGCGGACCTGGACGCCGCCCAACAGACGCTGCGCGAATTCGAAGTGGCGCTGAACAACAACGACGTGCGCCACTGGGGCGAGATCAACTCCCGCTTCCATCTGGCCCTGTACCGCGCCGCGCGCCGCCCCAATACCCTGGCGCTGATCGAACAGCTGCACAACAAGACCGACCGCTACACCCGGATGCAGATCCTGTTCACCCGCACCATGGAGCGGGCCCACGAGGAGCACACCCGCCTGCTGGAACTGTGCCGCCAAGGCAAGGCGGAAGAGGCGGCCGAGTTCCTGCGCTTCCACATCCTGTCCGCCGGCCACGCGCTGGAAAGCTATCTGAAGGGCCAGCAGGCCAATCACTGACCGCCGCCGCACGGCGCAAAGGCTCATCCTGCGCCAGCCATAGCGCGGCCTTGCGCACCGCGCCGGCTTGCGGCGGCCATCGGTTGATAGCGGCTTGATCGGCGCCCTCCTCTTGCCGCGGCCAATCCACAGCCATCGCTCGCGCAGCCGCGCCATCGCCGCTGACCGATACCGGCTGCGATGCCGCCCCTCTGCCACCCAGGCCACGCCCCGCTCCGCAATGGCTCGCCATGCCGGCCATTGCATCAAGATGAGTTCTTGGCAGCCTCATACATCTAATTTTCCGATCATCCACTACTAAATTTTGCGCTTTTTAATCTACTTTTCCACCAGGAAAATAACAGCATCAAACTTGGAACAGGAGATGGCCATGCGCGCCCTCAGCAGAACAGTCGAACAACTGGTCAACGGCCGCGAAGTCTCAGACGGCGCTGGCGTGCGCCTGCAGCGGGTGCTGAGCCAATCGCTGCAACGGCGGCTCGACCCCTTCCTGATGCTGGATGAGTTCCGCTCCGACAACCCGGACGATTACATCGCCGGTTTCCCCAGCCACCCGCACCGCGGCTTTGAAACCGTGACCTATATGCTGGATGGCCGCATGCGCCACCGCGACAACGCCGGCAACGAAGGCCTGCTCAGCCCGGGCGGCATGCAATGGATGACGGCCGGACGCGGCATCGTTCACTCGGAAATCCCGGAGCAGCAGGATGGGCTGATGCATGGCTTCCAGCTGTGGATCAACTTGCCGGCCGCCGACAAGATGGCCGCGCCAAGCTACCGCGACATCCCGCAATGGCAAGACGCGGACGGCAATGCCTTGAAGCTGCTGGCGGGCCGCTTCGACGGCCGCCAAGGCGCGATCGAGCGCCCGGTGACCGATCCGCTATACCTGGACATCGCGCTGCGCCCAGGCAATCGCCTATGGCTGCCGCTGCCATCTAGCCACCACGCCTTCCTGTACCTTTACCAGGGGGCGGTGCAGGCGGCGGACAGCGTGATGGGAGAGCGCCAGCTCGCCGTGCTGGACAATGACGGAGACGGCATCGAGCTGCTCAACGGCAGCGCGGAAAGCCGCCTGCTGGTCTTGGCCGCCAGACCGCTGAACGAGCCCATCGTGCAATGGGGACCGTTCGTGATGAATACGCGCCAGGAAATCGAGCAGGCGATGGAGGATTACAGCGAAGGCCGGTTCTGATCCGCGCCACGAAAAAACGGCAGCCGCAGGCTGCCGTTTTGGATTACGCGGGGCGGAACGCCCTGCTCAAGCGCCCGACTTCACCTCGCCGCTCACCGTCTGCTTCTGATTGTCGATATCGACATGCATCAGCGGCGCCTTGCCGGAAGTCACGTCCTTGACCGCCTGCTGGATGATGGCCGCGGGGGTGCCGTCCAGCTTGACGCCGCCGGTGCCGGTGTAGCTGCTGGTCTGGATATTGGCGGTTTCCACCTTGGCGTCGCCCAGGCTCACCTTGCCGGCGCGGGAGTCGATCTGGCCGCCGGTCAGCTGCACCTTGCCGTCCACCGCCAGATTGACGCCCTGGTCGCCGCTGATCGCGCTGACCGTACCCACGCCATTGTCGGATTTGACGCTGACGTCGATCACGCCAGACACCTGGGTGCCCTTATCCTGCGGGTTCAGCAGCTTGTCTTTCAAGGTGTTGCCGCCTTTGCGCAAGGCGCTGTCCACCACGCCGGACTTGGCCTCGCCGCTGGTCGGCTGCGCCGGCAGCGTCACGCTGCCGCCGTTCCCATCCTTGTTGAACGCCACCGACTGGGTGGTGTCTTCCTTCAGGCCGTTCTTGAAGGCGATGCTGTTGTACTTGTCTTCCACCTTGTCGGCCACGGCGTTCACCGCGTCGGTCGCCTTTTCCTTCACCTTGCCGGACAGCGGACCGGTCAGATTGGCCGCCTGATCCACCAGGCTGGGGTTCTTGGCGTTGGAGCTACTGACGTTCAGGCCCACCTCGACATGATTGCCGTTGTTGCGGTCCTGCTGGCTCTGCACCACCACATTGCCGCCGATGCTGCCATCCACCTTGCCGGCGTTGATGTTGCCGCCGGCCAGCGTCAATTGACCATCGGCCTTCAGATTGACCTGATCGCCCTTGATGGCGGCGTTGGCGTTGGTCAGCTTGTCCTGCTGATCGACTTTGACATCGAAGCCGCCGTTCGCCTGATAGGTCTTGCTCGCGCCGTCGGCCTTGGGCTGGCCGTTTTCCTTGGCCACGCTGTTGCCTGCCCCGCCGCCCAGATTGGCATTGGCGCTCCAGTCATTCTTCTGGCTGCTGTTCTGCGCCGATTGCAGGCTGATGCCGCCATTGTCGGCGCTCAGATTGACCGTTTTGCCGGTCAACTGGCTGCCCTGAAGCGCCACCGCGTTGTTGCCGCTGGCGCCGCTACTGACGCTCAAGGCGCCGCCGCTTGTCACCTGCGTGCCGGACTGCGCGGTGTTGGCTTCATTCTGGCTGGACAGCTGCACGCCGCCGCCCACATTGAAGCCCTTGGCCGACGCATCCTTGCCGTTGCTGTTGTTGCCGCCGGCGTTGACGCTGAAGCCCCAGCCGCTGCCGGTTTTGCTGTCGCTGCCATTGGCCGCCTGCAGGCTCACTTTGCCGTCGGACTGCAGCTTGATGTCGCCGCCGCTGGCGAGGCTGCCGCCCTGCACGGTCAAGCCATTGCCGGATGTCAGCGCGATGCCGCCGGCCGACTGCACCGACCCGGTCACCGCCTGGCTGCTGGCTGCCTGGCTCTGCTGCTTGTTGACCGCCAGATTGCCGCTGCCGCCGAGCTGGTTGCCGCCATCGATCGGGCTGGTGCTGACGCCCACGCCAACCGAGGCGCCCACCGTGCGCTGCTGGCTGCTGCCGGTATTGTCGGCCTGGGTCAGGGCGAGCTTGCCGCCGGCCTGGATACTGGCCTGGCCGCTGCCGCCGTTGATGGCCGCGCCCTGGTAGCTCGCATCATTGTTCACCTTGATGCTCACGCCGCCGGCGGACTGGATGGAGCCGGTCACCGCGTTGCTGGACGCGCTCTGGCTGCTGCTGTAACTGCCCTGGCCGCCACCCTTGACGTTGATATCCTCGCCTGTCGTGGTGTAAACACGCACCGTGGCGCCGCCTTCGCTGCTCTGGCTGCTCTGGCTCTGGGTATTGGCCGCCGCCGTCATTTGGTGGCTGTCCGCGCTGATGCTGACTTGGCCTTGCGTCGCCTGGTACTGGGTTGCCTGATCCTTCAACGCGCCGCCAGCAGTCACATTGACCGATGCCCCGGCAATGCTGGTGGCCTGCGCGGCGCTGCTCTGGCTTTGCGATTTGCCGCTGCCGCCCGTGGCACCGACGTCCACGCCCAGATTGGCCGCGCCGAGATTGGCAGCCTGGCCCGCCGCGCCGGCCACATCGCCCTTGGCCACGCTGCCGCCTGCATTGGCTATGGGACGGGTGATGCCGCTGTAATCGACATTGACCCCGACATCCACGCCCCAATGGCTGCTGGTCTGCTGGGTTGATTGTTGACTGACGGCCGCCTGATTGCTGACGTCGCCCGCGGCGATATTCACCGCGCCGCCCGCCTTGATCTGGCTGCCCTGGTTCTGCACGTTGCCCATGCCGTTGCCGGCGGTGATGTCCAGCTTGCCGCCGGTCTTCACTTCGGTCGCCTGCGCGGTGCTGCCGTCGCTGACGGCGCGATTGCTGTTCTGGCCGAACTCGATGCCGGCGCCGGCCTTGTCCAGCCCGCTGGTCAGGTACAGGCCGCCGCCGGTCACGGTGCTGGCCTTGTCGCTGTGACTCGTGTTCTGCGCCGCGTTCAGACTGACGTTCTGGCCGGCGAGGCTTGCATCGCCCGCCGTTTCCAGCTTGGCGCCGGTCAGGGTCAGATCGTTGCCGGCCGCCAGCTTGACGCTGCCGCCGGACAGCTGCGAGCCGATCTGGCTGGTCTGGTCCAGCTGCTGGTCCGTGCTGGCATGTTCCAGCCGCACGCCGCCGCGGTATTGCTTGTCGCCGGTTTCGGCGCCGACGCCGCGCAGCGCCAATTGGGTATCGCTGGACTGGCTATGGGTTTCGGACGCCTGGCTGGCCACCCTGATGTCGCCCACGGCCTGGATGTCCAGCGCCTGCGCGGCCTTGACCAGGCTGCCCGTCACCGCCACGTCGCCGGCGGAGATCAGCTGCAGGTCAGCGTCCGACTTCAACGCCGAACCGACCGCCGTTTGCTGGCTGCTGCTGCCCTTGCTGGAGCTGCTGGTGATATTGAACGCCGTGCCTGTGCGCTGGTCGGTATGGGTCTGCGTCAGATCCAGCGCGCTGTCGATCACCACGCCGCCGGACAGGGTCTTGGCGTACGCGCCCTGCGCGCCCTTGGCCTGGCTGCCGTTGATGGCGATGCCGGCGTCGCCGTTGATGAACAGCTTGCCGCCGGCGTTCACCGCGCTGCCGGTATTGACGGTGGCGCTGCTGCTGTTGTTCTGGTTGCCGCCGCCGCCGATGCCGCCCCAGTAGGTCTTACCGTTCTGCACGCTGCTGCTGTTGGCACTGGTTTGCGTCGCCAGCGTGGTTTTGCCCTGGGCGGACAGGATGGCGTCGCCGCCGGATTGCAGAATGGCGGCCTGGGTGTTGATGTCGCCGCTGGCGCTCACGCCCAGCGCGTTGCCGGCGCGCAATTGCGCCTGCACCAGGCGCTGCTGCGAGCTGCTGTTGTTCCAACTGCCGGTTTCCAGCGCCGCGCCGTCGTTCTTGCGATTGCCGACGTCGCTGCTGGTATCGGTTTCGGTCAACGCGGACAATTGAACGCCGCCCACCGCGTTCAGTTTGAGATTGTTGCCGGCCTGCACGCTGGCGCCGGCGATGGCGATGTCGCCGCCGGTGCTGGAGATGTCCGCGTCGTGGCCGGCCTTGATGCGCGCCACCGATTGCTCCTGGGTGGCGCTGCTCTTGTCCTGGTTGAATGCCCAGGAATTCTTCCAGGCGTGGTCGCTGCTGCTGGCGCTGCTTTGCGCCAGCTGGCCGTCCAGACTGACGCCGGCGGCTGACAGCTTGACGTCCTGGCCCTGGATGTCGGCCGCGCCGACATGGGCGTTGCCGCTGGCGCTGATCGACACATTGTCGCCCTGCAGGGACGCGCGCTTGACGCTGGCGTCGGTCTTGCTGGACGCGCTGCTGCTCTCGCCGGTCTTCCAGATGAACCAGCTTTCATCATGCTTGCTGTCATTGCTGGTTTCGCTGTCCACGCGGCCGGAGATGTCCACGCTGGCGCCGTTCAAGGCCAGTTGTTTGCCCTTGAGCTGGGCCGCCTGCACCGCCAGCGCGCCGGCGGAATTGACCGTCAGTTCGTCGCCGCCGGACAGATTGCCGCCGACATTGACGCCGGCGCCGGCCGCGGTGCTGACGATATTGATCCGCCCCGCCTGCATGGCGCCCAGGAAATAGCTGTCCAGCTTGCCCACGCCGTCCGGCGCGGCGGCGGTGGCAGTGATCTGGCCGCTGACATAATCGACGGTATTGAAGCCGGCGCGGACACGGATGGCGTCGTTTGCGGAAACATTGCCGCGGATATCGAGGCGCGGCGCGATCAGGTCCAGCACGTTGACGCCGGACGCGCCGCCGCCATTGATGCTGAGCGCATTGCCGTTATTGGCCGCCTGCAGCGAGGCGATGGCGCCGTTTTGCAGATTGGCGGTGCCCACCAGCAGGGAGGCCCGAGGGATGTTGATGAAACCGCAGCCGTTGCAGGCGATGCCGTTCGGATTGGCCAGCACATAGTCTGCCGCCTTGCCGAAGACTTCCTGCTTGCCCAACAGCAAGGACGGGTTGCGGCTGACCACCTCGTTCAGGATCACGCTAGCCTGGCTGCCGCCAAGCTGGGCATTGGCACCCAGCAGGCCGGCCAGCTGCGACTGGCCAGCCTGCAAGGCGTTATTGAACACTGCGCCCGGCTTCCCGACATTGAAGTCCTGGTACTGGTTGACCGACACCCCGCCGGCCGTCGGCGCGGTGATGTTGATCACCTGCGCGCCATTGCCGGCTGTGGAAACCTGCGGCTGCTGGCCGTTGCCGCCGGCAGCCACAATGCCGCCGGCCTGAACCGCATCGGCCAGCACAAAGGCCAGCGTCAGCGCCGCGGCGACTTTGCCGCTCACGGACAAATCGAATCTGCTTTTTTTCATCATCATCCCCTCGAATCCAGGTTCGTCGGCCCTCTTGCCGTGGCCTGCGACCAAATAAAACAAGTGTTTAGTTTGGAATCTAAGGGGTTTTTTAAAGCAAATCAATCGAAACACAATTTTACAATATTATTTCAATTATTTTCCGCGCATTTACAACACTTTGCCCTCACCACTGCCACGCCAGCCGCGCAAACAGGATGTGCCCTTCCGGCAACCAGCCCTGCGGGTGGCGCAGCGGGCGGCTGTAGTCCAAATCCAGCGTCAGGCCGCCCCGCGCCAGCGCCACCCCGACATCGGCGCCGGCGATGTCCTGCCAGGTCTCGTTGCCGCCGCGCTGCAATACCCGGCCGCCATCCCAACCCAGCCGCGGCGTGACGGCGAAGGCGCCAAGCTGCCAACGCCGCGACAAGGTATTGCGCCAGTACCAGCCGGTTTCGGCCGGCAAGGCATTATTGCGGAAACCGCGCACCGCGCTGCTGTCGGCGATATCCAGCTGCTCGACGCCGGGCAGCCGGTCGCGACTGGCTTGGCCGGAAAGGCTCGATTGCAGCTGGAACGGCCCGCCCGGCCAGGCGATGGTCTGCAGCCAATTGGCGCTGAGGCGCAGCTTGAGAAACTGCGGATTAGGCGTGCCGGGGAAGCGCGTGTCCTGCGCATCCGCGCCCATCCAGCGCGTGCCGCGCTGCAAGCCGCCCTCCAGTTGCAACACGCCGCCCGGCAGCACCGTCATCCTCGACAACCCGGCCTCCAGCACGGTCAGGCTGGGGCTGCTGACTGGAATCTCGGCATCCTGCAGATAGTTGCGCACGCGCTTTTGCGTCAATTGCAGGTCCGCGGTCAGGATATGCCCCTGGTCGCGCGTCAGCACCCTGTCCAGCCGCAAGCCGCTCTGCGCGGTGGAGCCGGACAGCTGCACCGCGCTATGCGCCAGCTGCAAGGGGTTCAGATAATCGGAGCGGCTGGCGAAAGCGCTGGCTGTCCAGTAGCCATAGGGCAGCGAATAGAATAGCGACTCGCTGCGGCTGTGCCGCGCCGCGGGATTTTCCGTGGTGGTCTGCGCCGACAGGCTGAGGAAGTCGGACCAACCGGTGACATTGTCCCAGCCCAGATTGGCGCCGGCCTGGATGCGCCCGGTGGACTCCCGCCCGGTATTGTCCAGCGTCAGCCCGCCCGCCAGGAGCGAGTCCGGCTGATTGTGCAACTGCAAGATGGAATCGCCTATGCCGTCGCCGGGCAGCACATCCACCGTCGCGTGATTCGAGCGCAGCCGGTTGGCCTGGTCCAGCCCCTGGTCCAGATCATGCACATTCAGCGGCTTGCCCAGCATGCCGGGGAACAGATTGCCAGGCCGCAAAGCGGCGTCGTCGCTGCGGATCGCCGCCACCCGCCCCTCCACCGCGCGCAGCGTCAGCACGCCATTCGCGTTCGGCCCCTCGGCCAACACCCGCGCGGCGATATAGCCTTTGTCGAGGTAAAGCGCGGTCAGCGCGCGGCTGAAGCGGTTCAACTCGCCGACGTCCAGGCAATCGCCCTGGGGCAGTCCCAGCGCGGCAACTTCCTCATGCGTCAACAAGGTGATGCCCGCCAGGCGCAAACCTGTCACCGGCAGGCAAGCCTCGCCGGCCGCCACGGGCTGCCTGGCGGTGTCCGCCGCGCTGCCGCCGCCTTGCAACTGGCGCAGCTTTTGCTGCCGGATCAAATCGTCGAATTGTCGGCTGGAATCCTGCAGCAAACGCCGGGCATCGTCATCCCCCATCCGCAAATCCGCGGGCAAGGGATGGGTTTCCGCTCGCAGCGGGCCGGCGCAACATAGCAAACCGAAAAATAACCAAGAGTGTTTCATCACGCGGAGTCGATTCCGATTCCGCGCCGGCGCGGCCGGCGCGGAAATTGCGAAAGGTTCAAGGCCATCTATCAGCGCCTCTGACAGATGACTGCGGGCATCTTTGTTAAACCGGCATCATATATCGAAATAGCGCCTGCCACGTCACAGGCCAAAGCAAGTGATTGTGATCGTCGCAAGTAGTTATACCTAATTCCACACTCATGACGTAAGGCTATGCTGAAACTCTGAATAGCGCATCAGGAGGAATGCCATGTGGTTTGCCGGAAACAAGATGATCAACCAGTTGGATGCCGCCGTGGAAGCCGTACTGCGCGGAGAATCGGCCAGATGGCAGATTCACGGCGATGAGCGCTGGCGGGCTCTGGGTGAGAAACTGTCGCGCGTATGGGAGCAACGCGACCGGCAAATCAACGAAGCCGACGCGGAACGCCAGGCCGCCGACCGCCAGCTGACGCAACTGCAGGACGCGCTGCGCCGGGCCGAGGAACAACTGACGCTGCTCAGCGTCCGTTTCGACCTGGTCAACCGCGCAGCCAGCGAGGGGCTGTGGGACATGTCGGTAGTGGCCGGCGACCCGCTCAACCCCAATAATGTGTTCTGGTGGTCGCAAACGTTCCGCGCGCTGCTGGGTTTCAACGACCAGCGCGACTTTCCCGACGTGCTGGGCAGCTGGGCCGGCCGCCTCCACCCCGATGACAGGGAGCGGGTGCTGGACGCCTTCGGCGCGCATCTGAGCGACCGCAGCGGCATGACGCCGTACGACATCGAATACCGGCTGCAATGCAAGAACGGAGAATACCGCTGGTTCCGCGCCCGCGGCGCCACGCTGCGCGACGATAAGGGCGTGCCCTTACGGGTGGCTGGGTCATTGGCCGACATCACGGAATGGCGCGCGCAGCAGTTGCAATTGGAGCGGACCATGACCCGCTTCGAACTGGGCAGCGCCATGCTGGCCGAGGGGCTGTGGGACATGGAAGTGGACCCCGCCAATCCGGTCAGCGGCAACAACGCCTTCTGGTGGTCGCCGCAGTTTCGCCAGTTGCTCGGCTTCGACACTGAGCAGGATTTTCCGAACGTGCTGGAGAGCTGGTCCAACCGCTTGCATCCCGAAGACAAGCCAGGCGTGCTGAACGCCTTCGCCGCCCATCTGAGCGACCGCAGCGGCCAGACCCCGTATGATCTGGAATACCGCCTGCAATGCAAAAACGGCGAATACCACTGGTTCCGCGCCCGCGGCCAGACCCGGCGCGCGGCGGACGGCACGCCGCTGCGGGTGGTCGGCGCGCTGATCGACATCGACGCGGAAAAGCGCTCCGCCGCCCTGGACAGCGAAAGCCAGCAACGGCAGCAACTGGAAAAGAGCCTGTCCGAGATCGGCGCCATCGTCAGCACCATCCAATCCATCGCCGACCAGACCAATCTCTTGGCGCTGAACGCCGCGATCGAAGCGGCCCGCGCCGGAGAAACCGGCCGCGGTTTCGCCGTAGTGGCCGATGAAGTGCGCAAGCTGGCGGAACGCACCCGCGACGCCACCCAGCGGGTGGAAAAACTGGTGGTGCAAAAGGCCTGAGCGGCTCACCGCCAGCCGCCGCGCCTGACACATGGCTGGCGATAAGCATCGTCCCGCGTCTTATCCGCATAAGCTACGGGACTGGCATATTGCCAGTCCCGTCATCAAACAGCGCTGCGCCCCGCGCGCTCACGCTTCATTCATAAAACAGCTGGATATTATTGGCGCTTATCAACTCCGCGGGCGAGACTTTGGCCGTCGCATTGAAACTCCCCGTTCCGCCGTATACATAATCCTGCCGCAGCAGCGCCGCATCCAGAATATACGGCATCGCCAGCCCGGTAAGCGGAATGGCGCCGATGGCGAGGCCGGTTACGCTTTCCACCCTTTGCTTGCTGGCCAGGTTGGCGCTGTCCGCCCCCAGGACTTGCGCCAGTTTTTTGAAGTCGATATATCCTCGCGCCGCGGATAAGATCAAAGCGTACAGCTCCCCATCCGCATCGATCACAAAAGTCGGCGCGCCCTGCTCCGGACTGATTCCAAATTGATCCAGGCCATCCCTGACCGATCGCACCGGTTTACTGTGGTTTAATATTTCCACGCAAAACTCCCAATCAATCATGTTTTTTCATCAATGCTCATTGAATCTGCCTATACAAAAAAGGCAATCGCAACTCAAGCCCCAAGTTCCACACGCCTCGCCACACCATGGATAGAGTGGTAGAGAACATCGAAAACATGCTCGCGAAACCAACGATGCGCCAGGTCCTTGTCCACTCGGCCATGCCACAACAACCAGTAGTGGTTGACGTGATCGACAAAGGGAATGGGCCTGAAGCATACCGGAAACTGCAGCATGAACTTGGCCGCCATATGCTCCGGAATCGTCAATAACAATTGACTGCGGGAGACGATATTGAGCGCCGAAACATAATATGGTGTTTCAATCCTGATATTTCTTTTCAATCCCGCTCGCGAAAAGTAATGATCGACAAAGCCATCTTTATCGCTGGCACCGCTGATATGGACATGCTGAAAATGGGAATAGTCATCCAGCGTCAATTCGCGCTTCTCCGCCAGCGGATGGCCTACCGCCATAAGGCAAACCGGTTTGTCATGCCCGATCGATTTGCCGTAGATATTTTCCGGAAGTTGATCGGCTATCGCCCCCATCAAATCCACCTCCTCATCCACCAATATCTTGAAATGATTCGCTCTCCAGGCAAGAAAACTGATGTGCGCGCGAGGAGCCAAGGGCATGACTCTATCGATGATGTCCGGAAACATATACTCCGCCAGATAATCCGATCCGGCAAAGGAAAACGCTCTCTCGCACGAGGCCGGGTCGAAATCGGACGGACCGTATATTTTTTCTATTTTCTCCAGCAGCGCATCCAAATCCACGCGCAGCGCCTTTGCCCGTTCGGTCAAGACATAGCTGGACCCTTCGCGCACCAATAGCGGGTCTTGGAATTCGTTTCTCAGCTGAACCAGATGTCGACTCATTGCCGACTGGGCCAACCCGAGCCGGCCTGCGGCATGCGTCAAATTGCGAGTTTCCAGCAGCGCCTTCAATGAATACAGCAAATTTAGATTAACGTTTTGAGCCATGACAGGGCCTATCCTTTTCGCACACCCGCGTACCGCATCACACCAACAAGACCGAGCCTGCAAGCAGAATCAGAAAACCGCCGCTGATTCGGCTTATCCATCTCACCCCACTCTCTTTCCAGACAGAAACAGCTTTTCGCCCAAGAATAGCATAGCCCACCATAACAGCCGCATCAATTACCATGACAATAATAGTCAACGCAGCATACTGTGGCAGCGCGGCGTTAGCGGTATGGATGAACAGAGGCAAGACGGCAGCGAGAAAAAGGTAATACTTGGGGTTGCTTATCGCCATGAAAAAGCTCTTGAGAAAAATCGCATAGTCTGATGGCGAAGCCTCCATAACAATGTTTTCCATCGCTTTCCCGGATAACTTCAGCATTTGAATACCCATAAAAGCCAACCACCCCGCGCCAAGCCATTTCAGACCGACAAACAACACCTCGGAGGCGGAAAGAACCATATCAAGACCCAGACCTATCAGCAAAATCAACACGGCATCCGCAAGAACCGCTCCCAAAATTCCAAACAAGGCGCGGCGCATGCCGAATCTGCCGGCATTATCCAGTGCCAAAAGCACAGTCGGCCCTGGCGTAACAATTGCCGCAAACATGAGCAAGGCAAAAGCAAAAAGCGAAGCTGCTGTCATTTATTGAAACTCCAAATTCATTCATCTCATCCCTAGACAACGCCATTATCTTATTCGATCCAAAGCGCAGTCCGATTACAAGTCATTGATTCTTCATTAGCGAGAATCGAAAACCAGTTTACTTTAAGCAAAGATGACTTAAAACGCTTATGCGCAGATAGCGACCATCTGAAATTTACATGGCGGAATGTTCATAACGCCTGCCGTGATCGATATGAACAGGCAGAGACTCCGCCTGATGGCGGCAGGGTACTGTGAAGGCAACGATGGGCGGGCTGCGGAATCAGCGCTTGCGCGGCGCGGTAGCCGGGCTTGCGCTAGCGATGGGGGGGAGACGCGTGCGACCAGAAAAACAAACAGCCCCGCCGGCTCACGCCGACAGGGCTGTCATGGGCTGAGCCAAGCGCGTCGCGCGCCAAGCTGCTCGAGAATGCTCAGTGGTAATCGAAATGCGCCCGCTTGACGTTGCACAAGGGCTCGTAGCCTATGGTGCCTGCATGGGCCGCCACCTCGTTGACCGACACCGCGTCGCCCCACAACTCTACCTCGCTGCCGATGCCGGCCTCGGGCAGATCGGTCAGATCCACCGTCAGCATATCCATCGATACCCGGCCGATCAGCCGAGAGCGCCGCCCGTCCACCAGCACCGGGCTGCCGCTGGAGGCGCGGCGCGGGTAGCCGTCGGCGTAGCCGCAGGCTACCAGGCCGACGCGGGTAGGCCGGTCGGTGACGAAGTTGTCGCCATAGCCTATCGGTTCCCCGGCGGCCAACTCGCGCACGCCGAAGACCCGGCTGCTGAAACGCATCACCGGACGCAGGTCGGCTGCGTCTTCGAAGCCGGCCGGCAGCGGCGTCACGCCGTACAGCGCGATGCCGACGCGGCCCCAGTTGCGTTGCGCGCGCGGGTGGCACAGGATGCCGGCCGAGTTGGCCACAGACTCGTCGCCCGGCGGCAACGCGCGAACAACGGCGTCGAAACGCTCCAGCTGCGCCGCGGTCATCGGCAGCTCCGGCTCGTCGGCGCGGGCGAAGTGGGTCATCTTGGTGATCGTGCCCGCCTTGCCGCTAGCCTCCAGCCGGCGCCAGGCCGCGTGATAGGTTTCCGGCAGAAAGCCTTCTCTATGCATGCCGGAGTCCAGCATCAGCCAGACGTTGAACGGCTTCTGCGGCGCGGACTGCTCGATCATCCGCAGCTGCTCCTCGCTGGTCACCGCCAGCCACAGCTGGTGCGCGTCCACCGCCTTCAGTTCCTCGGCTTCGAACACGCCTTCCAACAACAAGATGGGATGGACGATGCCGGCCGCGCGCAGTTCCAGCGCCTCTTCCAGACAGGCGACGGCAAAGCCGTCGGCGATGTCGGCCAGCGCCTGGGCGCAACGCACCGCGCCGTGGCCATAGGCATTGGCTTTCAATACGGCCAGCGTCTTGTCGCCATGGGCCGCGCGGGCCACTTGATAGTTATGCCGCAGATTGTCCAGCCGTATCGTCGCGATCAGGGGACGCATCGCCTCACGCCCCTTGCACGGACGGGCGCATCGCCGGCACCACCAGCGTTTCGCCCTGCTTGGCGTAGCGCTGCATGGACAGGCCGTCGATGCTGATTTCCGGCTTGGCGCCGGTGATGATGTCGGCCAGCACCTTGCCGGAGCCGGCGCTCATGGTCCAGCCCAGCGTGCCGTGGCCGGTATTCAAGGACAGGTTGGCGTAGCGAGTGCCGCCGACGATGGGCGTGCCGTCCGGCGTCATCGGCCGCAGGCCGGTCCAGAAGGTGGCGGCCGGGATGTCGCCGCCGTTCGGATACAGATCGCCGACTACCATTTCCAGCGTCTGGCGGCGGCGCGGATTCAATTCCAGATTGTAACCGGACAGCTCGGCCATGCCGCCGACGCGGATGCGGTTGTCGAAGCGAGTGATCGCTACCTTGTAGGTTTCATCCAGGATGGTGGACACCGGCGCGCCGGCCGGATTGGTGATCGGCACGGTCAAGGAATAGCCTTTGACCGGGTATACCGGGATATCGATGCCCAGGGCTTTCACCAGATCGCGCGAGTAGCTGCCCATGGCCACCACATAGTGGTCGGCGGTCAGGGTCTCGTCGCCGACACGCACGCCGGTGATGCGCTTGCCATCGTTCAGGATGGCGTCCACCTTCACGCCGAAGCGGAATGCCACGCCCTTGGCGCGAGCCAGTTCTGCCAGGCGGCTGGTGAACAGATTGCAGTCGCCGGTTTCGTCATTGGGCAGTTGCAGGCCGCCGGTCAGCTTGTGCTTGACCGCCGCCAGCGCCGGCTCGACGCGGGCGCAGCCATCCGGGTCCAGCACATTGAAGTCCACGCCGCATTCGCGCAGCACGGCGATGTCCTTGGCCATGCCGTCGACTTGGGCCTGGCTGCGGAACAGCTGCAGCGTGCCGCCCTGGCGGCCTTCATAATCCAGGCCAGTCTCGGCGCGCAGCTCCTTGATCTTGTCGCGGCTGTACTCGGCCAGGCGCATCATGCGGCTCTTGTTCACCGCATAGGATTTTTCATTGCAATTGGCCAGCATCTTGGCGATCCACTGCAGCTGGTACAGGCTGCCGTCCGGGCTGATGGCCAGCGGCGCATGGCGCTGGAACATCCACTTGATGGCCTTCAGCGGAATGCCGGGCGCCGCCCAAGGCGCGGAGTAGCCGGGCGAGATCTGGCCGGCGTTGCCGAAACTGGTTTCCAAGGCCACGCCATCCTGGCGCTCCAGCACCGTCACCTGGCAGCCGGCCTTGGCCAGATACCACGCAGTCGATACGCCCAGAACGCCGCCACCCAGCACGATTACCTTCATGATTCCCTCTCCGTTTGTAGCCATGTCACTACAGCTAGTGAATTCCGCTAGTATATTCATTGATATCTGGTTTTTTTCACTGAAATTGACGAGAATCAATAGATGACTAATAAGAATTTTTCGCGTAGGCAGTGAAAAAATGAAGACTGTCACTTCCTCCGGCAAAGCGCTGGACAAGATGGACCGCAAAATCCTGCGCATCCTGCAGAAAAACGGCCGCATCGCCATGACCGAGCTGGCCGAGAAAGTCGGGCTCTCCACCACGCCCTGCACCGAGCGGGTGCGCCGCATGGAGCGCGACGGCATCATCGACGGCTATTACGCCCGCCTCAATCCGCACGCGTTGGGCGGCTCGCTGCTGGTCTTTGTCGAGATCAAGCTGGAGGCCAAGTCCGGCAATATCTTCGACGCCTTCCGCCGCGAAATCCTGAGCATTCCGGAAATCCTGGAATGCCACCTGGTATCCGGCGACTTCGACTACCTGATCAAGGCGCGCATCGCCGACATGTCGATGTACCGCAAGCTATTGGGCGACATCCTGCTGCAGCTGCCATCGGCCAAGGAGTCCAAGAGCTATGTAGTGATGGAAGAGGTCAAGGAAACCCTCGCCTTGCCCCTGAACGACGCTTGAGCCGCCAGCTTGCCGTGCCACCTACAATCTGCCTTGGCGCTTGTCAAGACGCCGCGGTTCAGCGCGCATTCCGGGCTGCATCTTCAGCAAAAACACTTATGATTGATTGAGATAGTCCTAGCTGAATGCATCGCATTGACAGGCGTCTGGGCTGGCGCGCATGCCGCAAGCAGCGCCCTGCTTTCAGCGTGTCCGACAAGATCCCGCAAGCCATAGCGCCTACTGGCAATCCTGGCATCGCCATCTCGTCAGCCACGCCCGACATCATCGTTCGCAGGAGGTGGCCATGGCAGGCTGGTTCAAAAAAACCGCGCAATCGGAAGATCTGGAACAAACCATCCATCAATTTCAGTGCGTGCTGGATAACAGCGACAACCTGATCATGTTGTGCGATACCAGCTCGGACAATGTGATTTTCTATATGAACAAGACCGCGCAGGATGTGCTCAACCAGCACCGTGCCTCGCTGAATCAGCGCTTTCGCGCTGGCGTCGACGTCAATCAGGCGATGAATCACACCATTCATCAGTTCCATCGCGATCCCTCGCACAACCGCAGGATTCTGGCGGACCTGGCCGCCCGCAAAATGCCGTTTCACAGCGCGTTGATCCCCGTGGGCGATGTCATTTTCGAAACCAAGGTTTTCCCGATCTGGAGCCGGCAAGATGGCAGCAAGCTGCTCTGTTTCATGGCCAGCTTCAAAGACGTGTCGGCCGAGGAAAGAGCGCGCCAATTGCAGGAAGAAAACGACAAGCGCCGGCAATTCCTGGAAGCGCGCATCAACGAGCTTTCCGAGAACATGCAGGCGATGAGCGCCACCATCCAGAACGTGGCGGTACAAACCTCCTCCGCTTCCGAATCAGCCGATCTGATGCTGGCGGAAAGCCGCAAAGGCTCCGCCATCGTCGGTGAAACCAGCAACGGCATGAAGAGCGTCGGCACCATGGTGCGCCACACCGCGGACAGCCTGGTTTCGCTGGGCACGCGCTCCGAGACCATCGGCCAGATCATCAACGTGATCAAGGACATTGCCGATCAAACCAACCTCTTGGCCTTGAACGCGGCCATCGAGGCGGCGCGCGCCGGCGAAATGGGCCGCGGCTTCGCCGTTGTGGCCGATGAAGTGCGCAAACTGGCGGAACGCACCGCCAAGGCGACGCAGGAAATCGGCGAAATGATCCGCATGATCCAGACCGAAGTGCAGCAAAACGTGAAGGCTATAGAGGAAGGCCGCAACACGGTAGCCGCCACAGAGAGCGACTTCCTGCGCGCGGAGGAAGCCCTGGAAGCCATCGTCCGCGAAATCAACAATATGCGCGACTTCGTGGTACAGATCGCCAATGCGGCGGAGGAGCAGGCGGCCACGTCGCAGGACATCGCCGACAAACTCACGGAAATCACACAGGGACACTGAACGGTATTGGCGCGCGCGGCCGGATAAGATAGCTTGTGGATTTTACTTGCGAAGACAAGACCATGAGCCTGGAGTCCGTCCGTCAGTTTTTCGCCAGCCGCCTGCTGGACATCGAAATCATCGAGCTGCCGGTCAGCACCGCCACGGTGGCGGAAGCGGCCGCCGCCCACGGCGTGGAGGCCGGCCGCATCGCCAAGACGCTGGCTTTCCGCCTCAACGATGGCCGCGAGGTGATCCTGGTGGCGCGCGGCGATGCCCGCATCGACAACCGCAAGTTCAAGGACGCTTTCGGCAAGGGCAAAATGCTGCCGCCGCAGGACGTGGAGGGGATCACCGGCCACCCGGTGGGCGGCGTCTGCCCCTTCGGCCTGGCGCGCGAACTGCCGATTTACCTCGACGTATCCATCCAGGCCTTTGACGAAATCCTGCCCGCCGCCGGCGCCGTGCACAGCGCGGTCCGCATCAGTCCCAGCCAGTTGAGCGACATCACCGCCGGACAGTGGGTGGACGTCTGCCAGGCTTTCGACTAAGCGCCGCCCATCCACCCCGATCTTGCGTTGCGCAGCCTTGCCCCAGGCGCTTCGCTGATCTTTTCAGCTTGCCCAGAGGCGTCAAACCGCAAACGCCAACAGCCGCCGCGGCTGCAGGCGGATGCCCACCGTTTCGCCCACAGCCAGCTGCTGATCATGGCCCAGCTCGGCCACCAGACGCCTGCCGGACAGCAGTTCCAGCGCATAGTGGCACACGCCGCCGCGATGGATGCGCTCCGCAACCTTGGCCCGCAGCGCGCTGCCCGGCTCCAGCCTCACCTCGTCTGGCCGCAACAGCACCTCCACCGCCGCGCCATCGGCAAAGGGCAAGCCGACCTCGCTCCGCAGCTCGCCGGTCTCCAGCACCACGCTGCGGCCGCCGCTTGCCTTACCCGGCAAAAAAGCGCCCTGGCCGATGAAGCCGGCCACATAACGGCTGGCTGGGGCATGATACAAAGCCTCCGGCTGATCCCACTGCTGCAGGCGTCCGCCATGCATCACCCCGACTTTGTCTGCGAAGGCGAAGGCCTCGTGCTGATCATGCGTCACCATCAACGCGGCGATGCCCAGCGACTTCAGCATCGACCTCACCTCGCGCGCCAAGCGTTCGCGCAACTCCGCGTCCAGATTGGAAAATGGCTCGTCCAGCAGCAACAGCCTGGGCAAGGGCGCCAAGGCGCGCGCCAGCGCCACCCGCTGTTGCTGCCCGCCGGACAGCTGGTGCGGGTAACGATCCGCCTCCGCCGCCAGGCCCACCAGTTTCAGCACTTCCGCCACCCGCTCGCGGCGGCCGGCGCGGCTCAAGGCCGACAAGCCAAAGGCGATGTTGCCTGCCACGGTCAAATGTGGAAACAGCGCATGATCCTGGAACACCATGCCGATGCGGCGACGATGGGCCGGCAGCATCACGCCGCTGTCGAACAGCATCGTTCCGGCCAGCCGGATCGCGCCGGCAGCCGGCGTCTCAAAACCGGCGATGCTGCGCAACGCGCTGGTTTTGCCGCAGCCGGAGGCGCCGAGCAAACAGGCGATCTCCCCTGGCTGCAGGGTAAAACTCATGCCATCCAGCACCGTTCGTCCTGCGAAGTCCAGGCTCACATTGTCGAATTCGAGCAGGTTTTCCATATCAGGCTCCGGATTTCTGTCTGGACAGCAGCAGCACCGGCAGCAGGCCGGCCAGCACGATGGCGACCGATGGCAATGCGGCGCGCTGCCATTCGCCCTCGGTGGTCAAATTGAAGATGCGCACCGCCAAGGTGTCCCAGCCGAACGGCCGCGTCATCAGCGTGATGGGCATTTCCTTCATCACGTCGACAAACACCATCAGCATCGCGGTGAACAAACCGCCGCGCAGCAGGGGCAGATGCAAGCGCCAGGCCAGACGCATGCCATGCAGGCCCAGGCTTTGCGCGGCCTCCTCCTGGCTGCGCGCGATGCGCTGCATCGCGGTGTCGAGCGCAGAATGGCCTACCGCCAGAAAGCGCGAGGCATAAGCCAGCAGCATCACCAGCAGCGTGCCCTTGAACACGGCGGAGCTGCCCGCCGGCAGCCAGTGGCCGAAATGATCGAGCAACAGGTTGTCCAACGCCGCCACCGGGGCGAAGATACCCACCGCCAGCACCGTGCCGGGCACCGCGTAACCCAGCGTGGCCAGCCTGGCCCATGACCGGCTGCGGGGGTCGCGGCGGACCGCGAAAACCAGCAGCAAGGCCAGCGCCGGCACCAGCAAGGCCGCCAGTGCGGCCAGCACGAGCGAGCTTTTCAAATAATCCAGCAGGTCGGCCACATCATCCGCCGCATGCCCGGCGGCCCAGAGCAGGATCTGCCCGAACGGCAGGACGAAGGCCAGCAGCAGCACCAGGCTGCAACAGGCGCAAGCCAGCCAGCCGCGCGCGACGGGCAAGCACGTCCGCGGCAAGGGCGCCGCCCTGCCCGCCTCGCCATAGGCGCGTTGGCCGCGCGCCCATTGCTCCAGCCATACCAGCGCCAGCACCAGCAAGACCAGCAACGATGCCAGCTGCTTGGCAGCAGGCAGCGAGAACAGGCTGAACCAGGCTTTGTAGATGGCCGAGGTGAAAGCGTCGAAATTGAACACGGCAACCGTGCCGAAATCGGCCAGCGTTTCCATCAGCGCCAGGCTGAGTCCGGCCACGATCCATGGCCGGGCCATGGGCAGCGCCACGCGGAAAAAACCGGCCAGCGGAGACAAGCCGAGCGACTGGCCGACTTCCAGCGCGCGCCGCCCCATCGTGGCAAACGCATTGCGCGCCAGCAGATAGACATAGGGATAGAAAGCCAGCGTCAGCACCGCCACCACGCCCGGCGTCGAGCGGATATTGGGCATCCAGGACGAGCTGCCGAATATCTCGCGCAGCCAGGTTTGCAGCGGTCCGGTAAAATCGAACAGACCCAATTGCGAAAACGCCATCACATAGGCCGGCATGGCCAGCGGCAGCATCAACGCCCAGGAAAACACCCGGCGGCCCGGAAAATCATGCACCGCGGTCAACCAGGCCAGCGGCACGCCCAGCAGCAACACGCCCGCGCCCACGCCCAGCAGCAGAATGGCGGTGTTGCGCCACAGCTCCGGCAACGCATGCGCCGATAGATGGCGCCAAACCTCGATATCCGGCGTGAGCAGCCCCAGGGCGATCACGCCCAGAGGCACCAGCGTGAGCAGGCTGATGGCTGCGGACAGCGTCCTCCAGCGCAAAACAGAAGCAAACATGAGATTGATCCAGCAACAACGGCCCGCCGTTGAAAAAACGGCGGGCCGAAGAAACCAACAATGGGCGGCGCTTATTTGTAGCCGGCGCGGTCCATCAGCTTCACCGCCTCAGCCTGCCGGGCGCCGGCATTGGAGACATTGATGTAGTTATGCTTGAAATCGCCCCAAGCGGCGACGCGGGCATCCGGCTTCACCTTGGGATTGACCGGAAACTCCATATTGACGTCGGCGAACAGGTTCTGCGCCTTTTCCGAGCTCAGCCACTCCAAGAACTTCAACGCGCCCTTCTCGTTCTTGGCGTAGCGGGCGATGCCGGCGCCGGAAACGTTGACGTGAGTGCCCTTGCCAGCCTGATCCGCCCAGAAGATGCCGATAGGCAGCTTCGGCGATTTCTCCATCAAACGGCCGTAGTAATAGGTATTGGCGATGCCTACATCACACTGGCCTGCGGCGATCGCCTCCAGCATCTTGGTGTCGTCCGGGAAAGGGGCGGTAGCCAGATTGTTCACCCAGCCCTTGACCACCTGCTCGGTCTTGGCCGGCCCCATCTCAGTCAGCATCATCGCCACCAGCGACTGGTTGTACACCTTCTTGGAAGTGCGCAGGCACAGCTTGCCCTTCCACTTAGGATCAGCCAGGTCGGCATAGCTGGACAGCTCGGCCGGTTTGACTTTCTGGGTGTTGTAGAAAATAGTGCGGGCGCGAATCGACAGGCCATACCATTGATGGTTGGGGTCGCGCAGGTGGGCGGGGACATTGGCGTCCAGCACCGGCGATTTCACCGCTTGCAGCAGGCCCATTTTTTCCGCCTGCCACAGATTGCCGGCATCCACCGTCAGCAGCAGGTCGGCCGGACTGTTGCGGCCCTCGGCCCGCATCCGCTCCATCAGCGGGCCTTCCTTGTCCGACACCAGCTTGACGGTCACGCCGGCTTCCTTCTTGTAGGCGTCGATCAAGGGCTTGACCAGTTGTTCCGCGCGCGCGCTGTAAACGACGACATCCTCGGCCAGCGCCTGGCCGGCCAGCGCCGCCAGTACGGCGGCGAAAATCAGTTGCTGCTTCAAGGTGTATCCCCTGTTTTGCTGTTTGAGAGCGAAGTGCGGGATGCACCGTAGCATCAAGTGATAATACGTATCAATACAAAAATATTTTGTAAATTGGGGAACTGCCAGAAAGAAGAGCCTCGGCATGTTCCCGCCCCACGGCTATCGCCGGGATCACCGGGTCGGAACGAAACGGACAAAGTCGCCTTCCGACACCGCCTGGCTGCTGCTCTGCACCACACCGATGGAGAAATTCGGCTGCACCTGGGTCAGCGTGACATCGCCGTTCAGGCTTTCCGGCATGCCCAGATCCGTCCCGGAAATCAGGTCGCGCACCGGCTGGCCGGAAGAGCGCTTGTACAACAGCATCTTGTCGCCCACCGCCATCCCGTCCAACAGGCCGGCGTTGATATAAACGCGCTTACCCTCCTGCCGCACGATGCGGGCAGAGAATGGTATGCAGGAAATGACGTCATCGACGCGCTGCGCCGCCTTGTCCATCAATTTATCCACCAACTTGCCGTAGTCCGTGGCCCAAAACGCGGCGGAGGCGAAAGGCTTGGGCAGCTTGGGCACCACATCGCCGCGCATCAGGCCGCCTACGCGTTCATTGGCCAGCAATGATCCAGTCAGACCATCGTAAATCCACACTTCCATATCGAACTGGCGCTCGGTGGCCTTGTATTTGGCGCCGCCGCCCAGCAGGCCGGAAAACGGCCCGTTATAGATGGCGCTCTGCTCGCTGGTATTGTTGGATTCGAAAAACGACGGCTTCAGGCCTTTGTCGGTCACCGAGGTGGACAGCACGCGGCCGGCCACCACGAACTGCACGCCTTCGCGCAGGCCCAACTGGCTGGCGACGTCGCGGCCGGCGGCGGGTTCGGCGATGCGGCTGTCCGACAGCACCGACACGGTATTGGCGTCGCGCACCAGCAGCAAGGGATTGCGCGACAAACGGCGCGACAGCTCGGTCGGCAACGCCGTGGCCAGATTCGCCAGGTCGGACGCATCGGCGGGACGCGTCACATCGAAATAAGTCGTCACCAGTTTGCGCCGCAGCGAACGCCCCGGCGGCATCGCGCAGGACGGATCGCGGCTGCGCGTTGAAGCCTGGGCCTCAGCAGCCCCCTCCGTATCGACCTCGATCTTGACGTGGTACAGCTTGCCCTGCTGGTACTCATTGATCACCCGCACCGTGCCCTGCAGCTGGCCGCTCGCGGTCAGCGTGGCGGACTCGGCCGGCTTGCCGTTCTCCAGCACCTGCACCGACTCCACCCGCGCGCCCTGGTTGATGGTGATCAGCCGCATCGCGTCGCGGATGGCCATCTCGCGCGCCGCCACCGTGCCGTTATCCAAGGGCGCCACGCCCTCCGCGCTCAGGATTTGCGCCTGCGCCGATGCGGACAAAACAAATGCCGCCACAAGGGCGGCAGCCGTCTGACGAATTCGCGTCTTCATCATTGGTTCACATAGAAATTGCTGCTATAGCGCGCCGGAGCCACCATCATGGTTTGCGCCGGGCTGGCGGCCGGCATGGTCTTGATGGCGCCGCAGTTAGGCTCGGCGCACTGCGCGCCGACGGCGCCGGTTTCCTGCGCCGCGCGCATCACGCTGCCGCTCTTGTCGAAGGAGTTCTTGAACTGCTTGTAGAAGTCCTGATCCAGCGTGATTTCCGCCACCGCCTCGCTGGTGCCGTCCGGCTTCATCGTGGTGGAAACGATAGTGACGCCGCGCAGATAGGCATCCACATAGGTGCGGAAGCTGTCGCTGTTGGCGATCATATTGGACACCGTGCTGTTGCCCACCAGCTTCATGCCCTGCACTTGTTCCGCAATGGCGCGGAACGCATCCAGCCGCGCGGCGCGCATCGCCAGCAGCTTGCGCTGCGACGGGGTCAGGCTATTGGTATACGGCGCGGCTCCGCTGCCGGTGACGCGCACCACGATGGGCTGGAACGGATTGACTTCCCGCACCACCACCTTCACATCCTCGCCGCTATTGCCTCCCTCGCCGGGACCGACATAGCCGACGCCGGACGGCACCATGCCGCCTTCCTTGGCCGGCCCAGGCGCAGCCATTTTCTGCGGCGGCGTGCCAGTGGAGCAGGCGGACAGGGAGGCCAACAGAACCAGAGGCAGGAGACAAGACAGGCTGCGGACAGTTTTCATGGCAATTACCGGTAGATATTGATGGAATGGTATGAACCATTCCCGGAGCGCGTCAACCCGGAATATCGTCCAGAATCGTTAAAACTTAAGAAATATGCTGTCCAGCAAGGTTTAGCGGCGGGATGCCGCCCGCCCCAACTGCCTTGCGGACGAGAAACCCGCCGCCAGCGCCGCCTTTTCCTTGCCCAGCCCGGCCGCGCGCCATTGCATGGCCAGCGCCAGCCGCAAAGCCTGGTGATAATCGTGCGCGCTGATGCCGGCATGCTCGCGAAACAACCGCGACAGGTGCCGCGCGCTGACATGCGCCCGCCCCGCCAGCTCGTTCAGCGGCCAATCACGCACCGGGTCGGCGCAGATCAGATCTTGCGCGCGGTGCAGCGCAGGATGCAGATGATTGCGCCAGGCCAGCCACGGCGACAGCTCCGGGTCTTGCGGCGAGCGGCGGAAGTAGACCACCATCTCCCGCGCCACGGCGCGCGCGATGGCCGGATCGATACGCTCTCCGATCAAATGCAAGGCCAGATCGATGCCGGCGGTGATGCCGGCGCTGCTGCAGCACGGCCCGTCCTGCACGAATACCCGGTTCTCCTGCACCCTGGCCGCCGGCGCCGATGCGCGCAAACGGTCCAGCAAGGTATGGTGGGTGGTGCAGGCGCGATCATCGAACAAGCCGGCCTCGGCCAACAGCAGGCTGCCGGAGCAGATGCCCACCCAAGACACGCCGGCTTGACGCTTGCGCGCGGCCAGCCAGGCAACGATGCGCCGCGCTTCGGGCTTGGCGTAAGCCACGGCGGACGGCGTAGAACCCGGCACCACCACCAGCGCGCCCTCCGGCAGCCTCTCCGGCAAGGGCTGCAGGCTGGCTAGCGGCAAGCCCAGCGACGTCGCGGTTTCCTGCACCGGGCTGACAAAATGCAAACGCAGGTCCGCGCCGAACTCGCCAGCCAGGCGAAACGCCTCGGCCGGCCCCGCCAAATCCAGCAGCAGCAGGTCCGGCGGCAAAACGAAGTACACCTCAAGCACGGCCAACCCTCGCCGCCATCGACAGCGCGCGGCCGCCGAATACCGATACCGCCAACCCAGCCAGCAGCAGGCCGCTGCCCGCCAATTGCGCTGGCGTCAGGCTCTCTCCCAACAGCAGATGCGAGGCCAGCAGCCCCACCACCGGCACCAGCAGCGAAAACGGCGCCACCTTGGCGGCGGCGTGCCGGGTCAGCAGCCGGCTCCACAGGCCATAGCCGAACATCGAAGCCACCACCGCCAGATAGGCGACGGCGAACAGCGACTGCAGATTGAAATCGCGCAGAGCCGGCAAGATGCGCTCGCCGCCCTCCAGCCACCACGACAGCAGCAGAAACGGAATCGGCGGGATCAGGCTGGACCAGATCACCAGCCCCAGCGGCGCCACCTTGTAGCCGTCGCGGCCGATGGCGCGCACCACTACATTGGACGCGGCCCAGCTGGTAGCGGCGGCGATGGTCAGCCCAAAGCCCAGCGCCGTCATATTGCCGCCCTTGCCGCTCCCGATCAGCGCCAAGCCGCCCAAGGCCAGCGCCAAACCCGCCAGCTGGCTGCGCTGCCAACGCTCGTTCAGGAAGAAGCGCGCCAACAGCAAGGTGAAGAATGCTTGCGACTGCAGCACGACCGAGGCCAGCCCGGCAGGCATGCCCAGCTTGATCGCCGAAAACAGGCAGCCGAACTGCCCCACGCCCACCGTCAAGCCATACAGCGCCAGATAGCGCCACGGCAGCGGCGGCCGCTTGACGATGAATACCGCCGGCAGCGCCACCAGCGCAAAGCGCAAGGCGCCCAGCAGCAGCGGCGGCACGCCGGCCACGCCCCATTTGATCACAACGAAGTTGACGCCCCAAGCCACCACGATGGCCAGCGCCTGCGCCACGTCAATCGGCGGCATGGTCCGCTCCCGGCCACAACACGGCCTGCGCCACGATGACACGCTCGCCATTGAAGGTGGCGGCCGGCGAGCCATACAGCCGGTAGCCCAAAGCCAGCGCCTCGCTGACCCGCTTGCAGAAGGCCGAATCGTCAGGCCCGGTCAACAGCCGATAAGCCGGCAGCCCGTCCGGCGGCAACCTCGATGCGTCTTGCGCCATGCTTACTCCTGATCTGAACAAAACCGATCCCGACACCTTATGCCATGCCGATGTCAATCGACAAGCTCGGCCGCGCGCGCCATCCGCCGCAGCGCCTCATCGACCGTGACAATGGCGGCGAAGCGTCCCGCCAGCACCAGCTCGGTACGCTCGCGGATTTCAGCCGGACTGTAGACGCGGCCGCTAAGGGGATGCGTCATGGCGAAAGTCAGCGTGGCCTCGCTGACGAAGTCCACCTCATAACCGAGGTCCGATGCCACGCGGGCGGTGGTTTCGCAGCATTGCTCGGTGCGGATGCCGGAAATCGCCAAGCGGCGAATGCCGCGCGCGTCCAACCAGGCCTGCAGGCCAGAGTCGGTCAGCGCGTTGTGCACATGCTTGATGAAAGTCGCCGCAGGCTGATGCGTCAGCCAGGCTTGCGGACGCACCAGGCCGGACTCGACGCGGAACGACGCGTCGTCATCCACATGCAGGATATTGACCACCGGCACGCCGCGCGCCTCGGCGCCGGCGATCAGCGCGCGCTGCGCCTCGCGATAGGCCGGCAGCTCACGCTCATCCCAATAAGGGCGGGAAAGAAAAGAGTCCTGAACATCTATCACCAGCAAAGCAGTCTGTTTCATGCGGCCTATCCTCGGCTCAGGTGGAATATGGACGCCATGCTAATCCTGCCATCGCCTTGGCTGAAGGTCTGACGAGGACAATCATCTGCCAAAAAAGGACATCATTCAGATCCAGCCCAGCACCGGCTGCAGCTCGTCATACATCAGCCACAACGCCGTAGCGGCCATCATGCCGCCCATGGACAGGTTGTATACCAGCAGCGCCTCGGGCCTTTGCAGCCAACGGCGCAGTTTTTCCCCGCCCCACGCCCACACGCTGATGCACGGCAGGTTGACCACGGCGAACACCAGCGCCAGCAGCAAAGCCGCCGCCATCCTGCCATCCGCCTTGGCCGGCATGAACAGGATGGACGCGTTCAGCACCATGACCCAGGCCTTGGGATTGAGCCACTGGAACATCGCCGCGCCGACAAAGCCCAGCGGCCGCGCCTGCGCCCTGCCCTCCGGCAAACCGGACATCGCCAGCGTCCAGGACAGCCACAATAAATAGACGCACCCAGCCACAGCCAACGGCAAACGCCAGGTTTCCAGCCAGCCCAGCATCTGCGCCAACAGCATGGCCACGATGAACACCTGCAGCGCGCAACCCAGGCTGATGCCCAGCATGTGCGGCACGGTGCGGCGGAAGCCGAAATTGACGCCTGAGCTGGCCAGCATCAGGTTATTGGGCCCCGGCGTGATCGACATCAGGGCGACATAGGACAGCAAAGCGAATTCGGGCATGGCGCGTCTCCTGCAAAGCGGCAAACGGCGACAGACTGTCGCCTACCCGAACATGCTATGCGCAGCCGCTGAATGGATACAGATTCAAAAATCCATTATTGATCTGGTTACAGATTGTTCTTTTCAGCAACTGTCACCTGACTCTATGATAGGCGCTGTGCCCCATCAACCAGACCAACGATGCAGAACAGCGCCCCCACCCTCTATCAGCAGCTGGCAGACGACCTATCGCTGGCAATCCGCCGCGGCACGCTGCCGCCTGGATCGCGCCTGCCATCGGTGCGGCGCACCGCGCACAGCCGCCAGCTCAGCCTCAACACCGTGGTCAGCGCCTACCGCGTGCTGGAAGACCGCGGCCTGATAGAAGCCCGGCCTCAATCCGGCTACTACGTGCGCGCCCGGCTGCCTTCGCCGGCTCGGCCCGCGGTCACCGAAAGCGGCCCGGCCTCCCCCACCCAGAACGCCGTGCTGGACCTGATCGGCACCGTGTTGCAGGCGCAGCAGACCGAGGGCTTCATCGATCTGGCGCTGGCCTGCCCGCGCGGCGGGGACTTCTATCCCGGCAACAAGCTGGCGCGGCTGATGGGCCAGATCCTGCGCCGCCATCCCGGCATGGTCAGCACTTACGCCTTGCCGCCGGGGTCGGAGCGGCTGCGCACCCAGATAGCCCGCCGCGGCATGGATCTGGGCATGACGCTGCAGCCGGACAACATCATCCTGACCCACGGCTGCATGGAGGCGCTGCAACTGGCGTTGCGCGCCGTCACCCGCCACGGCGACGCCGTCGGGCTGGAATCGCCCACCTATTTCAACCTGCTGCCGCTCTTGGCCAGCCTGGGCCTGAAGGCCGTGGAAATCCCCACCGACCCGCAAACCGGCCTGTCGATAGACGCGGTGGAGGTGTTGCTGGCCGAGCAGCGCATCCAGGCGCTGGTGGCCATGCCCAATGTCCACAATCCGCTGGGCTGCTGCATGCCGCTCGACAACAAGAAGCGGCTGGCCAAGCTGGTCAACCAGTACCAGGTGCCGCTGATCGAAGACGCTTTGTACGCCGAGCTGCAATTCGCCGACACGCTGGCGCCGGCAGTCAAGGCCTTCGACGCCGACGGCTGGGTCATCGTCTGCGCCAGCTATACCAAGACGCTGGCGCCGGATTTCCGCATCGGCTGGATGGAGGGCGGCCGCTTCGATGCCGCGCTGCGCAAGCTGAAGTTTGCCTCATCGGTGGCGCAGCCGGCGGTGCTGGCGGAAACCTTGGGCGCGTTTCTGGAGTCCGGCGGCTACGATCACCACCTGCGCACGCTGAAGCGCCGCTACGCCGCCCATGTGGAGAAGGTGCGCGGCCTGATCGCCCGCCATTTCCCCGCCGGCACGCGCGCCACGCAGCCGCAAGGCGGCTTCCTGATCTGGCTGGAGCTGCCGGAGGGCTGCGACAGCGTGGCGCTGTTCCACGCGGCGATGGCGGAGAAGATCAGCCTGATTCCCGGCCCGCTCAGCTCGCCCGGCGGCCGCTACCGCAATGCGATGCGCTTGTCCTGCTGTTATCCGCTGGATGAACGCTATTTGACGGCCTTGGTGCGCGTCGGCCAGCTGGCCTGCGAGCAGCAGGAACAGGCGCGGCGCCATGGCCATGAAATAAACGGCTGACGCGGCGGCCCTTTGGCGTTAAAATAGGCATTGCCTCTACTTCTCGTCGCGCCAACACTGTTTGACGCGACGCCTTGCCTCCCGGGCCGCGCCCGGCCCGCTGGGTTACCGAATCGAAGCTCCATCGCCCGTCTGCGGTAGTCGGTATCGACAGCCGACGCGGCCAATGCATTACCCGTATTTACTGAAAGGAATCCCATGTCCAAAGAAGACATGATCGAACTGGAAGGCGTCGTTATCGAAATGCTGCCGGAGTCGCGCTTTCGCGTGCGCCTGGACAACAATATGGAAATCCTCGCCTACGGCTCCGGCAAAATGAAGATGCACCGCATCCGCGTGCTGCTGGGCGACCGCGTCACCGTGGAAATGTCCCCGTACGACCTGACCAAGGGCCGCATCAATTTCCGTCACCCCACCGCCAACATCGGCGCCGGTTCCCGTCCGCCGCAACATCGCCGCCGTTAATATTTACGGCATGGCCGCCTTGCGGTCACGCCTTGGTAACCCAATGAAGATTCATGAATTACAGCCAGGCGATCTGGTCACCGAACAACACGGTGCCGACACCATCGCCTTTGAAGTGGTCGCCATCAAGCAGATGGGGCGGCGCTTCGCAGTCACCTTCCATTCCGCGCTGGGTCTTGCCAGCGCGAATTACGCCGGCGACGCCTGGATCCGCGCGATCCGCGCCTGAGCCGGTGCCGGGCCCGCTGCTCAGTCTCCGCGGCTAGAAAATCCGGCATTAAAATCATTTGACATATTTCATATTGGTTCCATAGTGGTATTACGTGCCAGCCGGCATGCTCCACTATAGGAAGACCAATATGAAACTCATCGCCACTCTTGCCCTGTCACTGCTGGCTGGCTCCGCGCTGGCCGCCCCCTGGAATGCCGGCATGGCCTACACCAAAGGCCAGGTTGTGCAATGGCAGGGCCGCAGCTGGCAGGCCAAATGGCCCAGCCGCGGCGAAACGCCTGGCGCCAATCCCAAAGGTTCATGGATCGCCCACGTCGGCGGCGCGTTGCGCAAGCTGGACGATGCCGCTCCCGTCATTCCCCCCTGCAGCAGGCGCTGCAGCATGAAGCCGATCTGACCAACAACGATTTCTTCCGCAAGGTGAAGGCGTCCATCCGCACCTTGTCCAACGATCAGGTGGCGCGGGTCGCGCCCGGCAATGCCGCCAACCCCGTCAACGTGCGCCGCGTCGAGCGGCTGCTGCCGGCCGCCAAATGGGATTACTATTTCAGCCGCCGCGATCCCAGCTACACCTATGCCCGCTTCCTGCAAGCCGTAGCCAAGTTCCCGGCGGTGTGCGACGACTACAGCGATGGCCGCGACGCCGACGCCATCTGCCGCCACAGCCTGGCCACCATGTTCGCCCACTTCGCCCAGGAAACCGGCAACCACGACGCCAGCGACACCATCCCGCAATGGCGCCAGGGCCTGGCCTATCTGCGCGAAATGGGCTGTTCCGATACCGGCCCCGGCTGCGGCTACAACACCGAATGCGACGACCCGGTATTCAACAAGGTATGGGCCTGCGGCAAAAACCCGGACGGCGGCTGGAAAAAATACTTCGGCCGCGGCGCCAAGCAGCTGTCCTACAACTACAACTACGGCCCGTTCTCCCAGGCCATGAACAACGGAGACCAGTCCGTGCTGCTGCAGAACCCGGACCTGGTGGCCAGCACTTGGCTGAACCTGGCCTCCGCCACCTTCTTCTTCGTCTATCCGCAACCGCCCAAGCCTTCGATGCTGCAGGTCATCGACGGCACCTGGGCGCCCAACGCGGCCGACATCGCCGCCGGCGCCGGCAACAACTTCGCCACCACCATCATGATCATCAATGCCGAATGCGGCGGCGGCACGGAGCGCCAGGCCGCGCAGAACCGCATCGACTACTACAAGCAGTTCGCCCACGACCTGGGCTGGGACTACGGCGCCGAGCAACTATCCTGCGCCAATATGCAGCGCTTCACCTCGGCCAGCTCCGCCGCCTACAACATCTACTGGGAAAAGGATTGGCAATGGGGGCATGACTACCAGTGTCAGCTGGTGAGCTACCAGACGCCATACAGCGCGCTGCAGCCGGGCAACTACCAGCATTGCGTCGAGGACAACTGGGGCATCAAGCTGCAGTAAGCGCCGTCAAAACGAAGACCGGCGCACCGTCTCGCCACGGTACGCCGGTCTGCCAACATGTCCATGCATCCCTAAGCCGGACGCTGCGAGTCAGAATTGAACCTGCTGCTCCAGCTTCAACACCTGCTTGATTTGCCCCTTGGTCCAGGCGCTGCGCGCGGCATAAGGCGCGCAAGCCTCGGGATGGGTCTCGCTCTCCACCACGCGGAACAGGCCCTGGAACTTCCAGCTGCTGGCATTTTCCTTCAGGAACACCGGAATCACCCCGCCTTGGCGCGCCAGTTGCTCGCCCGCGGCGCGCTCCGGCGGGCAGGAATTGCACAGGATGACATGGGGCGCGTCCGGATTCAGATCCGGACGCAGGCAGGCGGCCACCACCTTGCCTTTTTTGCGCGGCAGATAGGAATGCTTGTTGCCGCCGACCACGGCGTGGATTTCCTCGCGGGTATAACTCTTGCCCTTTTCAAACATGGATATCTCCAAACCCTTACCCGTCCGGCCGCCACCCCTTGCGGCAGCCTTTGATGGGACGGGCATGCAAGATATCCAAATTCGCTTAAAAGCCAGATAAAACCGGAGGCTCCGCGCGCAAAATCGGCATCAAAGCCCTTTACGCGCCTCGCATTAGCGACTCCAGCTCAGCCAGGCTCTGCGGCCTCACCGCGCGGCCGATCTCCACGCCATCCCGCAGCAGAATGAAGCTAGGCCATAGTTTGACGCCATGCGCGCGCCCCAAGCGCCGTCCCTTGCCGTCCTCCACCGCCAGATGGCGCAACTGCGGGCGGCTCGCCAGAAACTGCGCCAGCAGCGCTTGCGCGCCCTGGCAATGCGGGCACCAGTCCACGCCGAACTCCAGCAAGGTCAGGCCCGGCAAGGCCGCCACAGCCTCCGGCGCGGGATTGTCGGCCAAGTAATGGCTCATGATTGCCTCCAAAGAAAAACACCCGCTGGCGCGGGTGCGAGATAAACGGCGTCAAACGGAGAGATGGCCGCCCAGCTTCAGCTTGCCGACCAGCCAGGTGTGGTCGTAGCTGACGATCTCGAACGGATTGCCGAACGGATCGACAAAGGACAGCGCGCAGAAGAAGCGATGATCGTGCACCGAGTCGCGGGCGATGGTCTGGCCTTCGCGATTGGTGACGCGCTCGCCGGCCAGCCGGTCTATCCACTCCAGAAAATCCTGGCCGCTGACCACAAACGCCACCGCGCCCTGGGCGCCGGAAACCGCATCCGAGTCCTCGCTGATGGCCAGGCGCACGCTGCCGCTTGCGTTGACCAGCATGGCGGCGTTGTGCTCGCCATCCGTCTTGTAGCGCGCATCCGGGGCCAATCCCAATACCCGCTGGTACCATTTCAACGCCACAGCGACGTCTTTGACGCGGATATGGATATGATCGATCTTGCCTAAGCTCAGCATGCCTACCTCTGATGTATACGGTGGGTGGGCGCCGGACAAGCCGGCGTCGGTTTTATCTAACAAATCTTGATGGGCCACGAAACCCGCGAAACGACACGAAAAGCCAAAGGCATGAACACCTGGCGAGCAAAACCCACGAGAGCGACCACCTTAAGCGCTCGCCTTTCAAAGGCCTTGCTAATTTCGCGTTCTTTCGTGTATTTCGTGGCCAATACGTTTTTGGATTTATCGATTTTCCGTGCCAATCCGTAGCCAAGGCTATTGCTTCTTGTCCCGCTCCAGCAACGGCGCCAGATAGCGTCCGGTATGGCTGGCCGGATTGGCGGCCACTTGCTCCGGCGTGCCGCTGGCGATGATCTGGCCGCCGCCGGCCCCGCCTTCCGGCCCCAGGTCGATCAGCCAATCCGCAGTCTTGATCACGTCCAGATTGTGCTCGATCACCACCACCGTGTTGCCGCTTTCGCGCAGGCGGTGCAGCACCTGCAGCAACAGGTCGATGTCGTGGAAATGCAGGCCGGTGGTCGGCTCGTCCAGGATATACAGCGTTCGGCCGGTGTCGCGCTTGGAGAGTTCCAGGCCCAGCTTGACGCGCTGCGCCTCGCCGCCCGATAGCGTGGTGGCGCTCTGGCCCAGGCGGATGTAGCCCAGGCCCACGTCCATCAGCGTTTTGAGTTTGCGCGCCACCGGCGGCACCACGGCGAAGAATTCCAGCGCCTGCTCCACTGTCATCTCCAGCACTTCCTGGATGCTCTTGCCCTTGTACTGCACTTCCAGCGTCTCGCGGTTGTAGCGCTTGCCGTGGCAAACGTCGCAAGGCACATAGATATCGGGCAGGAAATGCATTTCCACCTTGATCACGCCATCGCCCTGACAGGCCTCGCAGCGGCCGCCCTTGACGTTGAAGGAGAAACGGCCCGGTCCATAGCCGCGCTCGCGCGCCAGCGGCACGCCGGAGAACAGCTCGCGGATGGGCGTGAACAGACCGGTGTAGGTGGCCGGATTGGAACGCGGCGTGCGGCCGATCGGGCTTTGATCGACGTTGATCACCTTGTCCAGCTGATCCAGCCCCTTGATCTCACGGTACGGCGACGGCTCCTCGCTGGCGCCGTTCAGGTCGCGCGCGGCGATCTTGTACAGGGTGTCATTGATCAAGGTGGACTTGCCGGAGCCGGACACCCCGGTGATGCACACTAGGCCGCCCAGCGGCAGATTCAACGTCACGTCCTTCAGGTTGTTGCCGGTGGCACCGATCAGCTGCAGCATCCGCTCCTCGGACAGCTCGCGGCGGCCGCCCGGCAGCGCGATCTTGCGGCGGCCGGACAGGAAGGCGCCGGTGACCGAGTGCTCGCAAGCCGCCACTTCGTCCGGGGTGCCGGACACCAGCACTTCGCCGCCGTGCTCGCCGGCGCCGGGGCCCATGTCCACCAGGTAATCGGCCTCGCGGATGGCGTCCTCATCGTGCTCTACCACGATCACGCTGTTGCCCAGATCGCGCAGCCGTTTCAGCGTGCCCAGCAGGCGGTCGTTGTCGCGCTGGTGCAGGCCGATGGACGGCTCGTCCAGCACATACATCACGCCGGTCAGGCCGGAACCGATCTGGCTGGCCAGCCGGATGCGCTGCGCCTCGCCGCCGGACAGGGTGTCGGCGGAGCGGGACAGGTTCAGATAATCCAGGCCCACATTGTTCAGAAAGGACACCCGCTCGCGGATCTCCTTGACGATCTTCTCCGCCACCGCCTGCTTCTGGCCGGAAAATTCAAGCTGATCGAAGAATTGGGCAGTCTCTTTCAGCGGCAGCTGGTTGATCTCGTGCAGCGTGCGCGTGCCAATGAACACATGACGCGCCTCCAGCCGCAGGCGCGAGCCGCTGCAATGCGGGCAGGCCTGATTGTTCTGGTACTTGGCCAGCTCCTCGCGCACCGCCATGGAGTCGGTCTCGCGGTAGCGCCGCTCCAGGTTGGGGATGATGCCCTCGAACGGATGCTCGCGGGTGAACTTGCTGCCCTTCTCCGACATATAGCTGAACTCGATGCTGTCGCGGCCCGAGCCATGCAGCACCACATTGCGGATCTTTTCCGGCAAGTCCTCAAACGCGAGATCGTTGACGGAGAAACCGTAGTGCTCGCCCAGCGCAAGCAGCATCTGGTAATAGAACTGGTTGCGCTTGTCCCAGCCCTTGATCGCGCCGGAAGCGAGGCTCAACTCCGGATGCGCCACCACGCGCTTGGGATCGAAGAAGGTGATTTCGCCCAGACCATCGCACTTGGGGCAGGCGCCCATCGGGTTGTTGAACGAAAACAGCCGCGGCTCCAGCTCCGGCAGGCTGTAGCTGCACACCGGGCAGGCGAATTTGGCGGAGAACCAGTGCTCCTTGCCGCTATCCATTTCCACTGCGATGGCGCGGCCTTCGGCATGGCGCAGCGCGGTTTCGAAGCTCTCGGCCAGGCGCTGCTGCATGTCAGCGCGCACCTTGAGGCGGTCTATCACCACCTCGACGGTGTGCTTCTTGTTCTTGTCGAGCTTGGGCACCGCATCCAGTTCGTACACCTCGCTGTCCACCCGCACCCGGACGAAACCCTGAGCGCGCAGGTCGTCGAACAGGTCCAGGTTTTCGCCCTTGCGGCCGACGATGACCGGCGCCAGGATCATCACCCGCGTTTCTTCCGGCAGCGCCAGCACATGGTCCACCATCTGGCTGACAGTCTGGCTGGACAGCGGCTCGCCATGCTCCGGGCAATGCGGATCGCCGACGCGGGCGAACAGCAAGCGCAGATAGTCGTGGATTTCGGTGACGGTGCCGACGGTGGAGCGCGGATTGTGGCTGGTGGCCTTCTGCTCGATGGAGATCGCCGGCGACAAGCCTTCGATCAAGTCCACGTCGGGTTTCTCCATCAGCTGCAGAAACTGGCGGGCATACGCCGACAGGCTTTCCACGTAGCGACGCTGGCCCTCGGCGTACAGTGTGTCGAAAGCCAGCGAAGATTTGCCGGAGCCGGACAGGCCGGTAATCACGATCAACTGGTTGCGCGGCAGGTCCAGATTGACGTTTTTCAGATTGTGGGTGCGGGCGCCACGGATACGGATGCTGTCCATAAGAAGCTGTTACTCACCGTCGGTCAGGGAACCTGTTAATATACCCGACTTGGCCGGGACGGCTCCACTTGTCCGTGCATTGCGCGTGTAAACGCGTCATCCTTTGCCTGCCGCGGTCGTTAAAACCAGATTCAGCCAAACTAACCTCGAATACCGCATGAACGCCACTGAATTGCGGGCCAGCCTGGGGCTGGCCGGTATCTACGCCCTGCGCATGCTGGGCATGTTCCTGATCCTGCCCGTGTTCGCGATCTATGCCGAAAAACTGCAAGGCGCCGACAACCATACGCTGATCGGCATCGCGCTGGGCAGCTATGGCCTGACCCAGGCCCTGCTGCAGCTGCCGCTGGGCATGCTGTCAGACCGCATCGGCCGCAAAAAAGTGATTTACGGCGGCCTGCTGCTGTTCGCCATCGGCAGCTTCGTCGCCGCCGGCGCGCACGACATCGCCACTCTGACGCTGGGCCGGGTGATCCAGGGCGCCGGCGCCATCTCCGCCGCCATCACCGCGCTGCTGGCCGACCTGACGCGCGAGGAAAACCGCACCAAGGCGATGGCCATGATAGGCATGTCGATCGGCACCACCTTCGCCGCCAGCCTGGTGCTGGGGCCGCTGCTGGCCAAGTATATCGGCGTCAACGGCATCTTCGCCCTGACCGGCTTCTTGTCGCTGGCGGCGCTGATCGGCGTATGGCTGATCATCCCGGATCCAGTGCAATCGCGCTTCCACTCCGACACCGAGGCCAACACCAAGCGCCTGCCGGCGGTGCTGAGAAACAGCCAGCTGCTGCGCCTGAACTACGGCATCTTCGCGCTGCACGCGGCGCAGATGGCCATGTTCGTCACCATTCCGTTCGCGCTGATCAAGACCGGCCACCTGGACAAGTCGCAACACTGGGAGGTGTATCTGCCGGTGACGGTGATCGGTTTCATCCTGATGGTGCCGGCCATCATTTACGGCGAGAAAAAAGCGCGGTTGAAGCCGGTATTCGTCGGCGCCATCGCGCTGATGACAATGGCGCAGCTCGGCATGGCGCTGGCTCTGGACAGCTTCTGGCAGATCGTAGCCTGGCTGTCGCTATACTTCATCGCCTTCAATATCCTGGAAGCCACCCTACCCTCGCTGATCTCCAAGATCGCCCCGGCCGACGCCAAGGGCACGGCGATAGGCGTGTACAACACTTCTCAGTCATTCGGTCTGTTCCTCGGCGCCGCCGCCGGCGGCTGGCTGTATACCCATTACGGCCCGGCTGGGGTATTCGGCTTCACCACCTTGCTGATGCTGTCGTGGCTGATCTGGTCGCTGGGCATGCAGCCGCCCAAGGCCGTGCGCTCGGTAATGTTCCACATCGGCGAGTCCTGGCGCGGCGACGCAGAAGCGCTGTCGCGCGAGCTGGCCGGCGTGGCGGGAGTGCATGAGGCTTCCGTGCTGTTGGCGGATCGCGTGGCCTACCTGAAGGTATCGCAGCAACAATGGGACGAGACCGAAGTACGGAGATTGATAGACGCCACCTTCTAAACCCAAACGGTGTCGATGCAAAAGAAAAGGGCGGATTCCCGACACGACGGGAGCCGCCCTTGTTACATCCTGGCTGCGCCGCATTGAAAAATCGCCTGCAGCTTGCAGGTGATCAGTCTGAGGCGGCTAGAAAATCTGGCTTAGAGATTGTTGAACAGAGACAATCGCGCCACCTGCGCATAGGTTTTCTGGGTGTACTGCAGCGAAGTCTGCGTCATGGTGAAATCGGAAATCGCCTTCGCCATGTCCAGATCCTGCAAATTGCTGATACTTGTGTTGTATTGCAAGCCCAGGCTGTTGCTCATGGACTGCAGATTGGCATTCTCCGCCTCTCGCGAGCCGACCGAAGCTAGGCTGACCGACATCTGCTGCGTAGCCGATGTGATCTGGTTGATCGCCCCCTGCACCTGGGTATCATAGTTGGCGGGCTTGGGATTCTGCCCCAACAAATTATACAAATTGATCAAGGAGTCAAAAGCAGCCGTTGGGCTGCCGCCGGGGATGCCGAAGACCGCATTGCCGGGATCGGAAATCGTCATGGTCCGCGACGCAGCCACCTGCACGCTGCGCTGGCCATTGTCGCCGTTATAAGTAGCGACCGGCGGCACGGCGGAAAGATTGACCGAAAACGGCACCGTCGTCACCTGATTGCCGCTGAACAGATAGCTGCCATTGCCATCCGTTGCGTTGGCATAACCCGCCAGCTCGTTGATGCCCTCGCCGACGGTTTTCTGGATCTGCTGCAATTGGACGGTGGACAACGCGCCGTTCCCGGCATAAATTGCCTGGCTCTTCATCGAGTTCATCAAATCGATCGCATTTTTCAGCGTCGTATCCGACAAAGACAGCCAAGAATCTACCGATTGGGTGTTCTTCTGGTACTGGCTGTTCTGGCCGTTCGAGGTTTCCAGCAACTGGATGCGCGCCGCCGCCACGGGGTCATCGGCTGGCGTAACCACACGTTTCTGGTTGTCGATCTGCGTATTGATCTGCACCAAGTCGGCTTGCAGATTCGACATATTGTTCACGCCAGACTGGTACAGCGTGGAAGAACTGATACGCATCGTCGCGCTCCTTCAATGACTAACCGTCTCAGGACATGATGTTCAGAATACTGGAGAACGTAGTCTGGGCAAGTTGGATCACCTTGCTGCATGCCTGGTAGGACTGCTGATATTTGATCAGGTTGGCCGCCTCCTGGTCCAGATTCACCCCGGTGGCGTTGGAATTATTGGTGGTGGCCTGCTGCAACGAGGCCTGAGCCGCCGTATTTTGCAAGCTGGAAGTATTGGTCTGGTTGCCCACCGATGCCACCAGGGTTGAGTAATAGGTCTGATACGACTGGTTATTCACCAAGCTCTGGTTCTGCTGCGCAGTCAACTGGCGCAAATTGTTGCCATCGCCCAGAGACTGCGTGCCTGGCGTTTGCGGCCCCACCGTAAATGTCTGACCATTGACCGGGGAACCGGACAACTGGAAGCCGATGCCGACATCGACCGGCGGAACGGCCGTCGTCTGCAGCTTGTAGCTATTAGGCAAAGACGGATCGACAACTACATTATACGGCCCGCCGCCATTCGTGCCGGCTATGGTGGCGGTCATGGTCACCGGCGCGCCGGCCGCCGTGACGGTCATGCTGGTCAAGCCGGTGGCAGGATGCTGCGCAATCGACGTGAAAGTCGGCGGCGTCGTGTTCAGGCCGGCAGTATACGTTCCCGGCAAGGTAGACCACACGCCGCTCATCACCGTCCCACTGCCGCCTGCCGTGCCGGTGGGCACCAGGTTCGACGCCGTGGCCAGCTTCGCCGGGTCCGACATCACCACGGCGAATTGACTGGCCGCGTACTGCGGATTGTTGGCATAGGCCGACAAATCCTGAAAGATGGGACCGCCGGGCTGGCCGTTGAAGTCCATACCCAGTTTATTCTGATAGTTCATCGCCGCAGACAGGTTGATCGCCATGGAACCGAGCTGATTCTGCGTTTGCGCCAGCGCGTTGTCGCGGAAATTCAGTAAGGCGCCCAGCTGGCCGCTGCTGAAGAGACTATCGGACAGCACGGTAAGCGTGCCGTTGCCATTGGTGAAGCCGACCTGCACATTGGACGGGTTATTCGGGTCGGTCTGGGTGCCTAGCTGGTTGACGGAGTTGCCAGAAACCAGCGATTGGCCGCTGCCGATGTAAACCGTATAGGAACCATCGCTCTGCTTGAATACCGAGGCGCCCACCAACTGATTCAACTGCAGCACGGCCTGATCGCGCTGATCGAGCAAAGAATTCGGCTGGCCCTGCGGCGGATTGGGATTGCCGCCGGTCGCCGCTCCGATCTGCTGGTTCAGCGAAGCAATCTGCTGCGCCAAGGCATTGATACTCTGGACTGAGGTCGTGATCTGGCCATTCGCCCCTTGCTGCATTTGCACCAAGCGGCTGTTCATGGCGGTGATCTTGGTCGACAGCGCCTGGGCCATGCTCAGCACCGTCTGGCGGCTAGGCAAAGAAGACGGCTGCTGCGTCAGCGTTTGCATCGCGCCGAAGAAGTCCTGCAGCGCCGGGCTGGGGCTTTGCGTCGAGTCGGCGATCATATTGTTGATCTGGCCCAACTGCTGATATTGCGTGGTGTAGAAGCTGCTATTAGTTTGCGCGCCTTGCAGCTGCTGCGCCAGAAACTGGTTATAACTGCGCTGCACGCTGGTCACATCGACGCCCTGGCCCAGGTAGCCAAAACCAGCAAACTGAGGCTGACGGCTGGCCTGAGTGGTGTATTCCTGGGTGTAGCCCGGGGTGCTGACATTGGAGATGTTGTTGCTGGTCACCGACAAGCCGTTCTGAGCGGCATTCAATCCGCTCACTCCAATCCCGAAAATATCCGCGCCAACGATAGCCATGATTAACTTCTCCCTAGTCCTTTATCGGCAGCGCCGCGCCGGACTTGATCAAATACGCGCCACTTGCTGCGCCAGCGACGCCGCCACATCGACCAGTTTTCTCGCGTAGCGCGGATCGGTGGCATAGCCGCCGGACTGCAGGCCTTGCGCGAATCCGTACATGTTCTGGCCTTGGTTCAATACATTGCGGTAGCGCGAGGAGCCTTTCAGCAGCTGCGCGTAGTCCGAAAAGGCCTCCGCGTAGGAGCCATAGGAGCGGAAGGTTTCCTGCCTTTTTTGCGGCACGCCGCCGCTGTATTCGGTGGTGACGATGGTGGTGGTCTTGCCATGCCAGTCTGAACCAGCCTTGATGCCGAACAGATTGTGGCTGTCGCTGCCATCGGCATTGCGGATGGCGCGCTTGCCCCAGCCGCTTTCCAACGCGGCATGCGCCACCACGCACTCCGGGGCCACGCCCAGTTGCTGCGCGGCCTGGCGGGCATGCGGCAACAGGCCGCTCACAAACTCCCGGCTGCTTCCGCCTGCTGGAACGCCAGCCTGCGCCGACGCGGCCTGTGCCTCCTGGTACGCTTGCATGGGGCGCAAGCCTGCAGGCTGCGCGGTCAAGGCCGGGCCATTGCTCTGCAACGCCGCCATCTGGCTGGCATCCGGCTTGAAGCCGGATTGCTTCGACAGCTGCCGGTAGATCATGTCGCCCAGCCCTAATCCGCCGCGCTCGCACAAGGATTGAACCATCTGCTGGTCCGACAAGCTTTGGAAGGTGTCGAGGCTATTGGAGGGCTCCTCCTCGTCGAAACGCACCGACCGCATCGATTTCAGCATGGTATTCATCAGCAAGGCCTCGAACTGCGAGGCCGCCTGACGCGCTGCCGCTTGCGGATTCTTGCTGGCCGCCGCTTTCAACTTTTGCATGCCGGTCGGGTCCGCCGCCAAGGTGTGGCTAAGCGGATCCTGCGGCAAAACACCCTGAAACTTCATCGTCATATCCCGCTCCTTGACTTAACAAAAAGCAAGAAACATGCCAAAGATTAGATAATTTGCAGATCGGCCCTCAGCGAGCCGGCCGACTTCATCGCCTGAAGAATGGAAATCAGGTCCTGTGGAGACGCGCCCAGCGCATTCAAAGCATTGACCACCTGCGCCAGATTGGCGCCGCCCTTCAAACCCACCACCTTGCCGCTGGTGCTGTTGATGGTGATGTCAGCCTGATTGGTGACAGTGGTCTTGCCGCCGGACAAGGGATTGGGCTGGCTGACTTGCGGCGTATTATTGATGGTGACCGACAAATTGCCGTGCGAGACGGCGCAGGCGCCCAGCGTTACTGCCTGGTTCATCACGATGGAGCCGGTGCGGGCATTAATGATGACCAGAGGGGAAACATCTGCCGGGTCGACGGCAATATTTTCCATTCGCGCTAGAAACTGCACCCGCTGATTATTGTCGAACGGCGCCCGCACCTCGATCAGCCGGCCATCGACCGCGCGCGCGGTATCCGTGCCAAACACCTTGTTGATGGCCTGAACGGCACGGTTAGCCGTGGTGAAGTCGGCATCCTGCAGTTCAAGATGAATGAACTCGCCGTCGCCCAGCGCGGTTTGCACCTCGCGCTCCACCGTGGCGCCGGCCGGAATGCGGCCCACGCTCAGTTGATTGATCTGGGTGGAGCTGCCGCCGGCCGAAGCCCCGGCGCCGCCCACCACCACATTGCCCTGCGCCATCGCATAGATCTGGCCATCCGCACCCTTTAACGGCGACAGCAGCAAAGTGCCGCCGCGCAGGCTTTTGGCATCGCCGATCGAGGAAGCGGTCACGTCCAGCGCCTGGCCACGCTTGGCGAACGGCGGCAGCGTGGCGGTCAGGGAAACCGCCGCCACGTTCTTCGGATCGATCTTGGTGCCTGGCGGCACTTGCACGCCGAGTTGATTCAGCATATTGATCATGGCTTGCCCGGTGAACGGCGACGAGGTGACCTTGTCGCCGCTGCCATCGAGACCCACCACCAAGCCATAGCCGATCAATTGGTTGGGACGGACGCCGCCGATATTGGCGATATCCTTCAGCCGCTGCGCGGACAGCGCAGGCAGCGAGGCCAGCAACAAGCTGGCCATGACAATCCATCTTTTCATTAGGCTACTCCCGCCGCCGCATCAGATCGGCAGCAGCGACATGAAGAACTTGGTCAGCCAACCCGGCTCATTGTAAAGACGGTTGTTGCCCTTGGTTTGCTGTTCGATGCGCGCGTCTGCCACCTTCAACGATGATATGGTGCGATCCGGCGCCACGTCGCGCGGATTGACCACCCCGGACAGGCGGATCGATTCCGTATCGCTGTTGATCCTCACCTGTTTCTCGCCGCTGACCACCAGATTGCCATTGGCCAATACATCGATGACGGTGACAGTGATTGAACTGACAAAAGTGGTGGCAACCTGGCTATTGCCCTTGCCGGTATTGTTGGCGGAGCCCGTGCCGTTGAAGCTGGTGCCGCCCAAGCCGCTTCCCAGGCCCGAAGGCAGGAAGGGAATCTTGAGGCCGGCATTGATGCCGGAGGTCAAGGACGAAGTGCGGGTATCGGTGGTCTGCTCCGACTGCGAGGTCGAGGAGTTTTCCTGGATGGTGATCTGCAGCGTGTCGCCCACCTGAATGGGCATCGCATCCTGGAACATCGGCCGATAGCTGGCGGCCTGGAAGATTGAGCCATTGGCCGGCAAGCCTACTGGCTTAGGCTGCGGCCGCGCGGTGGTCGGCCCCTGCACCAGTTGCGGCTCCTGCACTGCGCAACCGGCCAATACCATGACGGCAGCCGCCATCATCGCCAGTTTGATCTTCATGGTCTTACTCCCATCCCGACGAGCGGCCCAAGGCCGCCCTGCCGTGTTACAAGTTGCTCAGCTTCTGCAGCATCTGATCCGCCGTCGTCACCGCGCGCGAATTCATCTCGTAGGAACGCTGCGCGGTGATCATATTGACCAATTCCTCGGTCACATTGACGTTGGACGACTCCAGAAAACCAGAGCGGATGGTGCCGCGGTCATCGGTCTGGGGATTGCCGTCCTGCGGATCGCCCGAAGCCGCGGTTTGCAGGTACAGATTATTGCCCAGGCTCTGCAAGCCTTGCGGATTGATGAAGGTGGTCAGCAAGATTGTGCCCGCGGTTTGCGGCGCGGTGGCGCCGGCCAGCGTGTACTGCACCACCCCTGCGGGCGAGACCGTGATCTGTTGCGCGGTGGCCGGAATATTGATGTTCGGATTCAGCTGCAAGCCGTCGATGTTGACGATATTGCCGTTCGGATCGCGCTGAAACTGGCCATTGCGGGTATAGGCCGTGGTGCCGTCCGCCTGGAGGATGCGGAAAAAGCCGTCTCCGTTGATCTGCAAATCCAGCGGCTGATCGGTCTGCTGCGGCGTGCCCTGGGCAAAAATGCGGGTGGTGGCGACAGCCGCCGCGCCGGTGCCGACCTGCAGGCCGGACGGCAAGAGATTGCCGTTGGCCAGCTGCCCGCCGGGCTGGCGCAGCGTCTGATAATACAAATCCTCGAATATGCCCCGGCTGCGCTTGAAACCTATGGTATTGACGTTGGCCAGGTTGTTGGACACCACATCCAGCTGGAATTGGCTGGCATCCATGCCGGTTTTGGCGATATACAGTGCGCGCATCATGGCGATTTACCTATTTCTTTTTTCGTTTGCTTGTCATCAGCTCATCGACAACAACTGCGCAGCCTGCTGATCGTTTTGTTGCGCGGTCTGCATCATCTTGATATTCATTTCATACTGCCGGCCATGCGAAATCATCTGCACCAGCGCATCCACCGAATTGACGTTGGAGGCTTCCAGCGTTTCCGGCACCAGCTTGACATCGGCGCTGGCCGGCAAGGTGCCGCCGCCGTTGACGTGGAACAAACGATCCTCGCCCTTGTACACGTCCTTGGGACCCGGGTTGACCATTTTGATCTGGCCGACCAGTTGCGGCGTGCGATTGGTGCCGGATTGCGGAATCGCCAGCACCGATCCATCGGCGCCCAGCTGGACCTGCGAGCCGGCGGGCACGGTGATCGGGCCGCCATCGCCCATGATCATCAAGCCGGCGCGGGTGCGCATCAGTCCATTGGGATCCAGCACATAGCCGCCATCGCGGGTATAGGCCTCTTGGCCATCCGGCCCCTGCACGGCAAAGAAACCCGGCGAACCCAGGGCGAAGTCGGCCGGATTGCCGGTATGCTGCAAACTGCCCTGGCTGGCATCGAACCCTATGGTGTTGTCTACCACATAGGTCCGGGTTGGCGCGCCGTCGCCCAGCACCGGCAGCGCGCGGAACGCCGCCAGATCGGCCTTGAAGCCATTGGTGTTGACGTTGGCCAGATTGTTTGAAGTGGTGGCCTGTTGCCACATTTCATGCTTGGCGCCGGTCATGGCCAGAAACAGCACTCGATCCATGCTTCAGTCTCTAGTGGGGTGATCAGATATTCAGCAGGGTCTGAATCAGCGTGTCCTGCGTCTTCACTGTCTGCGCATTGGCCTGATAGTAGCGCTGCGTAGTGATCATATTCACCAGCTCGTTGGTCAGGTTGACATTGGAGTCCTCCACCTGCCCCGCGGACAAGGTGCCGGTATTGCCTGTGCCAGGCACGTTGGTGGTCGGCGTGCCGGAGTTATTCGTTTCCGACCACAAGTTGCCGCCCATCGCCTGCAGCCCCTGCGGATTGATGAAATTGGCAAGCGCAACCTGGCCTATGGTCTTGGTCTGGCTATTCGAGAAGCTGGCCTGGATGGTGCCGTTGCTGGAGATATTGATGCTCTGCAAGGTGCCGGGCGCGATGCCGTCCTGAGTGGCAGACAGCGTCGCCGATTGCTGGGCGATCTGCGTGGAATTGGCGAAGTTGACGTTGACGGTCTGCGATGTCGAAGCGGAGCTGCCATTGGGCGGCGCAATGGTGAACGACAGTGGCACCGCTCCTGGCGCGGCGCCGTTTACGGTAGACAGCAAGCCATTGGTGTTGTAGCCCAATGTCAGCGGATAGGTCCCAGTCGACGTCACCTGGTTGCCGTCGACATAGGCGTTGACCGTCCAGGTATTGCCAGTTGCCGCCTGCGACGTGAGCGTGTAGTAGAACACCATCTGATGGGAATTGCCGAGGCTGTCGTAAACCGTCTGGTTATTGCTCCAGTTGTACGACGTGCTCACAGCAGGATTATTGTACGGCGGAATGCCGGTGCCGGTCGGCGTGGTGCTGTTTGAATTCAATTGCACCGCCAAGGACAGCTTGGAGGTCGGCACCGGGGAAATCGAGGTATTGGTCAGTTGCAGCTTGCCCACCGGACCATAGGAAATCCCGCCCGCGGCATTTGCCGTCCAGCCCTGCAGGTAATTGCCCGAGGTGCCGACGATATAGCCCTGGTTGTTGACCTGAAACTCGCCATTGCGGGTATACGCCTGATTGCCGTTGGGCGTCTGGACAATGAAAAAACCGCTGTTATTGATCGCCAGGTCCAGACTGCGTCCCGTGGTCTCGATATTGCCATTGGTCATGTTCTGGGTGATGCCCTGCACCTGCACGCCAATGCCGGGAGTCGTGGAGGTGATGCCGTACAAAGTCTGGCCGTACAAGTCGCCAAACTCGGTACGCGAACTCTTGAAGCCCACCGTACTGGCGTTGGCGACGTTGTTGCCTATGGTGTCAAGCTGAACCGATGCCGCGTTCAGACCGCTCAAACCTTGCTGGAAACCCATTTTCGTACTCCTTGAACTCTAACCATTTCACCGCGAGGCGGCGGATCAGGACATCTGCGCCACGCTGGACAAGGAAACCTGCGCATTGCCCGGCAGCACCAGCATCGGCGCGCCATTCACCCACGATACGGCCTGAACCTGCTGCGTGTTGTACGCAGTCGCCGTGGTCGTGCCGCCTGCGCTGGCCTGATTGACCTTGGCCTGGAAGGTGTAATTGCCCTTGGGCAGGGCATTGCCGTTGCCGTCGGTGCCGTCCCAAGTGAAGGTATTCATCCCCTTCGACGGACTGGCAATCGACTGGGTCGCCACCACGTTGCCGCTCTTGTCCAACACATTGATCTGCACCGACGAGGCCGGACCATTCAGCATCACGCCGCCCTGCGTCGTCTGCCCTGCAGCCGGCGTCTGCAGGCTACTACCCGCCACCAGCACGTTCTTGCCTATCATGCTGGCCGCCATCATCGACTGATTGGCGCTCTGGGCATTCACCAGTTGCTGCATGGTCTGATTCAGCGACTGGATGCCGGCCACCTGGCTGATTTGCGCCATCTGGCTGGTGATCTGGCTGTTGTCCATAGGATTCAGCGGATCCTGGGCATTCAGCTGGGCGGTCAGCAAGGTCAGAAAATTACTCTGCATGCTTTGCGCGCTGCTTGCCGACTGCGCATTGCCGCCGGCCGAACCGTTGGCCGCCTGAATGCTGGTAGCACCCGGCGCCGGCTGGTTGTTCAAATTGCCGTAGTTGAAGCTGCCGCTAGTGGCCATGGCCATCTCCCTGGAAAAGCTTACTGGCCGAGCTGCAAGGTCTTCTGCAGCAAGGTCTTGGCTGTGTTCATCATTTCGACGTTGTTTTGATACGCGCGGGAGGCGGCGATCATGTCCGCCATCTCCTCCACCACATTCACATTTGGCATCGTCACGTAGCCGCGCTCATCGGCCAGCGGGTTGCCCGGCTCATATTTCAGCCGCGGCGGCGTCTGGTCTTCCACCACGGAGGTGACGCGCACGCCGGCGACATGAGGCTGCGCGCTATCCACCGGCACCGCGGTAAATACCACATGGCGTCCCTTGTACGGCTGACCAGTGGAACTGGTTGCGCTTTCCGCGTTGGCGAGGTTGCTCGCCACCACATTAAGCCGCATCGACTGCGCCGACAGCGCCGACCCGGAAATATTGAACAGATTCGACAAGGACATTTAAGCCTAACCTCCCGTGCCGTTGCCCTGGATCGCGGCATTCAATCCGCCGATCCGCTTATTCAAAAACGCCAGCGTCGTCTGATACTGCAAGGCATTGTCGGCAAACGCGCCGCGCTCGACATCCATGTCCACCGTATTGCCGTCCAGGCTAGGCTGCACGGCGCTGCGATACTGCAGCGGCACCGCAGCCGAGCCTTCCGGCGCGCTGGCGATATGCCGCGGATCGGTCACCGCCAAGGACAAACGCCCCTGCTGGTCCGTCTGCGCCTGCAAGGCTGCCTTGAAATCGAAGTCCACCGCCTTGTAATACGGCGTTTCCGCATTGGCCACATTGCTGCCTATCACTTCGGCGCGATAGGCCTGCAGATTCAGCGCGCGCTGCTGGAAATCGAAATAGTGGGCAATCTTGTCTAACATGAACGTCTCCTGACTGACGGCAGCCATTAAGCACGAACCGTGCCAGGAAAAACCACCCACCCAAGCCATTGATTACAAAGAATGGATAGCAAAACGGCAAACTTGTGTCGTTTCACAGCGGCAAAACTTGCCGCTCATCCGCCTTAACGGCAAATTCAGGGGTGCATGCAAGGATTTTGCTTGCCCAGCGCGCCAAATCGTGCCAAAACCGTCAATAATGTAGTCAGGGAAAAGTGGGAGTGGACCATGCTGGCCCTGGAAGAATTGTTGATCACGCTGGCGGAACCATCGCCGGTACAAGCCCAAATCATCACCAAGGCATTGGAAGAACTGGGAGCGCGTCAAGTTGAAGTGCACGCGACGGGCGAGGAACTGATCAGCCAGGCAAGGGAACGCCGTCCCAATCTGGTGATCAGCGCCTATCACCTGCCGGACATGACAGGCAGCGATCTGGTTCAGACACTGCGCGGCAGCTCGGACCTCTATGACCTGCCCTTCATACTGATTAGCAGCGAAACCAACCCGGAGCGCCTGGAAACCATACGCCAGGCCGGCAGCCTGGCGATCCTGCCCAAGCCTTTCGATGGCCCTCAGCTAGCCCAAGCGATGCAAAGTGTAATGAGCTTCATCAACTGCGCCACCCTGGGCGCGGAAGTGGATGCGGACATGGCGCTGATGAGCGTGCTGATCGTCGACGACAGCCAGACCTCGCGCCACCACATCCGCCAAGTGATGGAGAAACTGGGCTTCGAACACTTCTGCGAAGCCGTCAGCGCAGAAACCGCCATACCCTATCTGGAGCAGGAGCCGTTCAAACTGATCATCACCGACTTCCACATGCCCGGCATGGACGGCCTGGACTTCGCCCGCTACGTTCGCGACAGCCAGCTGCAACCAGGCACCCCGGTATTGATGATCACCAGCCAGAACGAACCGGCCAGCCAGGAGGATCTGGAAGATGCCGGCATCGCCGCCTGCTGCGAGAAACCATTCGATATCGAGCAGATGCGCGAACTGGTTCGCCGCCTGCTCAATGAATATTAGGAACGGTTGGCGCTTGCGGCGCGGGTCGCCCGCAAACGCCAGCCAGCATTAGCGCGGCGCCACCCACACCAGGCGCGAATGCGCCTTGTCCTCGCCAAAAGACTGTCGGCGCCAATAACCTTGCGCGCCATACTCCGCCTGAACCGGCAGATCCTCTACGCGGCAGAAGGTAATCTCGCCGAACCCCGCCTTCAACAACTGGCCGCGCGCCTTCTGCCGGGTCTTGACGCAGCTAGGATGTGCAACCGCCGCCACCCATTCCGACGGCGCCGCCGATTCCCACTCCCGAACCAGCTTCAGCTTGGGCTGGGTCATGATCGCCAGACCATTCAACACCGAGACCAGCAAGCCATTCCACTCGGCCGCCACTTCCTTCAATTGCGGCGCCAACTCGCCCGGATACTCCACCCGCGCCAGCTCCACCTGATCCGCCGCCTGCAGCCAGCTGACGCCATCCGGCGCAAAACCCATCCGCACCAAAGTCAGCAACAGGGCGCGCCGCTCCGGCTGATGCGTGATGAAAGCGCCGCCCTCGCCCGGCACATGCAGGAAGAAAGCATCGGCTGGCAGGTTTAGCGTATCCGGCAGGTTGCTTGGCTGACGGGTATGCGCCAACGCGCCGGCCAGCGCCGCGTCCAGATGCGACACCACGCGCCCATGGCGGGCGAAATGCCCCCACGCTTCCGCCAATGCCAACTCGGTCACGATGGCAGACTGGGGAATGTCGAATACCTGCGCCGCCCGCTCCAGCTCCCGCTTGATCACATCCTTCATCTGCGCCCTGGCCTCGGCGGCCTGGATGGCCTGCGCGTAAAGCTGGGCGATCCGTCTGGCCCAGGGCCGGGTGGCGGCGTAGCGCTGCACAGCGTATTGCATTCCCATGATTCCTTGCGAAACAAAAAAGGCGGCATTGTAGCAAACGGCGCCCCCTCGCCCAAGCCGATGCTCACCGCCTTGAGATTGATGCAGGCGTCACCTCACAGCGCTGCCGACAGCCCCATCGAAAGCCCACCCTCGGCCGCAGCTGACGTTTTTTTCCCGAAAGCGGCAACTCAAGCCATACGCAATCAAACACTTATACTGACAAACTGCGAAAAACTATTGCCACCGGGCGATATTTACCGTATAGTCCGCTCTCTTGCATTTTCACCGGGCAAACCCACACCACGCCTCTGCCCGAGTGTGTTTTCATCGTCCCTGACCCTTTCCAGGCTTCGTCCAAGCAATAATGTCGCTTTCGACTGGACCGCTGTTCGCCGCTTGCCAGGTTAGTGCCGATGATTTACGGCCCAAAGGCGCCGTATAACCGCCACGAAATCTGGCTATAAGTGACGCCGGCATCATCCGGCCTGAAAGGATATACATGAACTTTTCCGATCTGGGCATCGCCCCGACCATCCTGCGCGCTCTGGAAGCTGCCGGCTACACCGCCCCGACCTCGGTGCAAGCCGAAGCCATCCCGGCCGCCATCGCTGGCCGCGACCTGCTGGTTTCCGCTCAAACCGGCAGCGGCAAGACCGCCGCTTTCCTGCTGCCCGCGCTGACCAAGCTGTCGGAACGCTCCACCGGCAAGGGCCAAGGCCCGCGCGTGCTGGTGCTGACCCCGACCCGCGAACTGGCGCAGCAAGTTGAAAAGAACGCGCTGGAATATGGTAAGGACCTGCGCTGGATGAAGACCGCCTGCCTGGTGGGCGGCTCCTCCTTCGGCTTCCAGATTCGCGCCCTGTCCCGTCCGATCGATCTGATCGTGGCCACGCCGGGCCGTCTGATGGACCACATGCGCTCTGGCCGCATCGACTTCTCCCGCCTGGAAATGCTGGTGCTGGACGAAGCCGACCGCATGCTGGACATGGGCTTCATCGATGATATCGAAGCCATCGTCAAGGCTACGCCGGAAACCCGCCAGACCGTGCTGTTCTCCGCCACGCTGGACGGCATCGTCGGCCGCATGGCTGAAAAGATGACCCGCGAACCGCAGCGCATCGAGATCGCCCGCACCGAAACCTCGGGCGGCACCATTGACGAGCACCTGCTGTACGCGGATGACCTGAACCACAAACATCGCCTGCTGGATCACATCCTGAAGGAATCCGGCTTCGACCAGTGCGTGATCTTCTCCGCCACCAAGGCGTATACCGAAGAACTGGCCGACAAGCTGTCCGATCAGGGCTACTCCGCAGCCTGCCTGCACGGCGACATGCCGCAAAGCTGGCGCAATCGCACCCTGAACGACCTGCGCCGCGGTCGCATCAAGGTGCTGGTTGCCACCGACGTGGCCGCTCGCGGCATCGACGTGCCGACCATCACCCACGTGGTGAACTTCGACCTGCCGAAGCAAGCTGAAGACTACGTGCACCGCATCGGCCGTACCGGCCGCGCCGGCCGCGATGGCACCGCCATCACCCTGGCGGAAGCGAAAGAGTCGCACAAGGTGCGCCGCATCGAGCAATACCTGAAGCGTTCCATCACCGAAGGCGTGATCGAAGGCATGGAGCCGACTCGTCGCCCGTCCAAGGGCGGTCCGCGTCGCAACGGCAAGCCGGGCGGTTACGGCGATCGTCGCGGCAATGGCGGCAATCGCGGCGGCTACCAGGGCAATCGCCGCGAAGGCGGTTACCAAGGCCAGCGCCGCGAAGGCGGCTACCAGGGCAACCGCGGCCCGCGCAGCAGCGCCCAGTAATCGGCCTGCTCGCCAGACAAAACGCCACCGTTCAACCGGTGGCGTTTTTCATTGCCCCGCGCCACTCAAGACTGACGCAAGGCCAGCGCCAGGAACAACCAGGCGCCATGCGGCAGCCACTGCTCGCTCCAACGCCAGGATTGGCTGATGTCCGTCTGCTCCGGCAGAAAAAAAGCCACCCCGTCATCCCGCCCCGGCTCGGCGGTGATGCCGTTGCACACGCCGCCCGGCGCGTTGAAATAGCCTGGCTCATACTGCGGATTGCGGCGGCCATGCCCCTGCCACATGCACATATCAAATGGATTGCGGCCCAATATCCAGTCCACCGCCGCTTGGGCATAGCCGCCCAAGGCAGCCGCATGCTCCGGCCAATGCCGCGCGGCCTGCCAGGCCGCCGCCGCCAGCGATGCCAGCCTGGCGTTCTCGCCCTGCCACCAGTAGCCGCTGGCATTGCGCTGCGGCATGAAAAACCTCGGACCCGCCTCTTCGCCCGGTCGCTGCGCCCACTGCCGCGGGTAGCCGAAAGGATTGCCCGCCTGCGCCGTGCGTTCCAATTCGCCCAGCAGGCCATACAGCCAGCCTTGCGCCACCGCCGCCGCATACGGCCCCTCCGGCAAGACTTCCAGATAGCGCGCCAATGCCAGGTAAGGCAAGCCGGCATCGGAAGCATGGCAATAGCTGTAGCGCCGCTCGTTATCCAGCCAGAACCAGCCAGCATCGTGCTGGCGGTCCAGCATGCAGGCCGCGCGCTCGGCGGCCGCATCGGCATACTCGGCCTCGCCGCAGGCGGCATGCAGTTCGCAAGCGGCCAATAGGCCGCAATAATCGTCAATCAAGTTTTCATTGCCGTCCGGCAGATAAGTCTGGCCATATTCCTGCAAGTGGGCGAAGCCGCGCCGCGCCGCCTCCAGATAAGCTTCCCGGGCAAACTCTCCATCGCGCGGCAAGCGCGAGGCAGCCGCCAACGCGGCGATGGCCATGCCGCCGCCCTGGCGCCAGCCGGCCTGAAACGCCGCCGAGCGCAAGCCTTGCTGCGTGGCATAGGCGCACAAGCTGCGCTTGTGCTCATCCTTGCTCCAGCCATCGAATAGCGTCTGGTAGAAATAACCATCGGGGCGCTGCATCCGCAGCAGAAAATCCGCGCCATGCAAGGCCTCGTCAACCAGCCGCTCGTCAAACCACTTGCCGTGGCCGGGCTGCGCCAGCCGGGCGCGGATCAGGTTCCACACCAATAGCGGGGTTTGTTGCGGATTCAGATGATTGGCGTAAGACAGATGGCTCAGATACTTGGAGCAGTCGCCGGAGGCATCGTACCAACCGCCGTGCACATCGCGCCTTTCGCCGCCCCCCTCTTCCGGTGCGGCACGGTCCGCGGCGTCGTACAGGCCGCTGCAACGTTGCGATTTGAAATAGAACAGCAAGTCAGACAGCAAGGCCGGGCCGTAAAGCCCATCCGCCACCGCGAACGGCGCCGACACCACCGGCGGCGCCATCCCCTCCAGCCACAGCTGATAGATACCCGGACGGCGCAACGCGCCGATGTCGGCCTGCCAGTAATGCCAGTCCGCCCAGCCCTCTGCCGGGCCCAGCGCATGCAGGGGGCAGCGCAGCACGACCAGTCCCGCCTCGTCCAGCACCGCCACGCCATCCACCCTGGCCCGCGCCTCGCCCTGCAGCAACACCTTCTTGTCCGCCCCGGTTTCAAAACCCAAGTGATTGAACAGGAACCGCAATGCCATTCTCGCCTCCTCCGGATCGTGATGGATCTGCCGACGCGCGCCGGTCAGCCGCGGCCGTTTTTCAGCAATACCTCGTACTGCGGATTGAACTCATCGAAGATGGGCAGCGCCGCCGCGCCCAGCGCCACCACATCGCGGCCAGCACTGCCCAGCCGCAGCCGCTCGCCATCGTGGAGGCGAATCGATACCGGCAAGGGATGCAGGCGCTCGACCAGTGCATTCAGCCAGTCCGGCGGCAACAAGCCGCCGATCACCACCGCCTCGATATCCAACAGCGACTCCAGGATATTCACCGCCTGGCGCAACGGCCCCACCGCGCTATCCAGCCAGCGCTCGCCGTTTTGCGCAATCGGCAGGCCGGACAGGTATGCCGGCGTAGCCAATTCGCCATCGGCCACGCCCAGCGTTTCATATAGCGCCCGCAGCGAAACATAGCGCTCCAGGCAGCCGCGATTGCCGCATTCGCAAGGGCGGCCGCCCGGCGCCACGATCATATGACCCACTTCGCCGGCATTGCCGCGGCCGCCGGTATACAAGCGGCCATCCAGAAACAAGCCGGCGCCCAAGCCCGTGCCGATAAATAGATAGATGAAGTTGCGCAATTCGCTGGCCATGCCGTACAGGCGCTCGCCAATGGCGGCGGCGGTGGCATCCTTCTGCAACAACACCGGCAAGCCCAGTCGGCGGCTGAGCCATGCGCCATCCACCGCCTCCCAGCCCGGCAAGGTTGTGGGCCCGACCGAAGTCATGCCCTCCACGCCGAACGGCCCCGGCATGACAAAACCCATTCCCAGCAGCCGCGTCCAATCGAGTCCGGATGCCCGCCTCAATTCATCATGCATCTGCGCGATCAAGGGCAAGGCGGTCTGAGGATCGGGCCGGCGAACCACCCGCTCCGTCCGCACGCGGACTCGGCCGGCCAGATCGGACACCACCGCGATCATGGTTTGATGATCAAGCTGCACCCCGATGGAGTACGCGCCATCCGGATTGATGCTGAGCGGCACCGCAGGCTGGCCGCGCGCGCCGCCGCGCAATGGCGGGCCTGCCAGCAGCATGCCGGCGTCCAGCAATTCGGCCGTGATATTGGACACGGTTTGCGGCGTCAACGCGGTCAAACGGGCGAGGTCCGCCCGCGTCAACTGGCGGTTGAGCCGCACGGTTTCCAACACGGCGCGGCGGTTGTGCGAACGCGCGCGCTCAAGGTTGGTGCCGGACACGGTCAAGGCATCCGGGCGGATAACGGTCGATTTCATGACGGCAGTATCGCAAGCGCCACAGCTGGCCGGCAAGTGAATGACATGAATGCCGCATTTAAATAAATCAAGTTGACGAAATAATCAAGCAATGCTCCAATCATAAATACAATTGTCATTTTTGGCGACGGGACATATCCTTCATGGACAATTCCATTCCCTACCTGATCGGCGTGGACGGCGGCGGCACCGGCACGCGTTTGCGCATCGAATCTCCGGATGGCCGTCCGCTGACCCAGGCGGAAGGACCGGGCTCCTCGCTGGCCCAAGGCACAGAACCGGCTTGGCGCACCGTCCTTGCCTTGCTGGAGCGGGCCTTTGGCGAGATAGGAAAAGTCCTGCCGCCTTACGCCGATTGCGCCATCGGACTCGGGCTGTCCGGCGCGAACAACCCGGAGTGGGCGCGGCAATTCCATCAGCGCGCGCCGGATTTCGCCCGACTGGAGTTGGCCACCGACGGCTACACCACCCTGCTGGGCGCGCATGGCGGCCAGCCCGGCGTCATCGTCGCCCTCGGCACCGGCAGCGTCGGCGAGGCGCTATATCCCGACGGCAGCCACCGAGAGGTAGGCGGCTGGGGTTATCCCAGCGGCGACGAAGCCAGCGGCGCCTGGCTGGGACAGCGCGCCGCGCAATTGACGCAAATGGCGCTGGATGGCCGCTATACCCATACCCCTCTGACCCGCGCCGTGCTGGAATTCGTCGGCGGCAACTGGCAGGCGATGATGCGCTGGAACAGCGAGGCTAATCCGGCGCGTGTCGCCCAACTCGCGCCGCTGGTTTTCGCCGCGGCGCGCACGGATCCGGAGGCCGACGCGCTGCTGCGTCAGGCAGGAGAAGACGCGTGGACCATCGCCCGGGCACTGGACCCCGCCGGCGAATTGCCGGTGGCCTTATGCGGCGGGCTGGGCCAGGCCTTGCGCGACTGGCTGCCGCCAGGCTTCCGCCAGCAACTGACGCCCGCCAAGGGAGATTCGGCCAGCGGCGCGCTGCTGTTGCTGCGCCGCTGACCCAACACAGGAGGAGATGAATATGAAAGGCTATGTCCCAATTGTAAGTTGGTAGCCTCTCCCCACCGCTTCCTGCAAACAATGCACAGGTTGTATCTGCTG
>NZ_JAUCGU010000015.1:0-87369 GCF_059916625.1 Chromobacterium sp. CCUG 76385 | reverse complement strand
GTATTAATCCGGCTTTCGCCGAGCTATCCCCCATTACACGGTACATTCCGATGCATTACTCACCCGTTCGCCACTCGCCACCAGGAGCAAGCTCCCGTGCTGCCGTTCGACTTGCATGTGTAAAGCATGCCGCCAGCGTTCAATCTGAGCCAGGATCAAACTCTTCAGTTCAATCTCATAGCAAATTTTCTGGCACGCAAGTTCAAAGAAATAACTGGTATTTCCTATCTCTTGCAGTGCAAGTGTTTGGCTTTCGCCAAGCACTTACACCTATCGGTTATTCGTTCTGTTAAAGAGCAGTGCCGGACGCTGTTTTCGTCGCACCGGAAACCGTTTCGTTTCCGCTGTTTCGTTCGCTGCGTCAGCTGAGGAGGCGAACTATACGCCCGGGCCTGCGCCTCGTCAACACCTTTTGCGAGAAAAAGTGAGCAACGGCGGGCCTGCCAGCCTGAAAGTCCACGTAAGTGACTGACGGAAAAAACGATATGAAAACAGACTTTTTTGCAGCACGCCCCGGCCGTGCCGCCCAAACCGCCCACACGCCATGAAAAACGGGCCGGCATTGCTGCCGGCCCGTTTAATCTTTCCCCACTGCTTCGATGCTTATATATGGTCTAGCAGTTGCAGCGGGTGGTCGATATCGACATCCGCCCCCCACTGCTCCGGCTTATCCTCTGCCGAGAAATAACCCCAGTTGACCAGGACGGTCTTCATGCCGACCGCGCGACCCGCCTGGATATCGCGCTCGGCATCGCCGACATACATGCAACTCTGCGGCTCGATGCCGATTTGCGCAGTGGCATGCAGCATCGGCCGCGGATCTGGCTTGGCTACGCCGACCGTATCGCCGCTGACCGTTACTGCCGGCGGGATGGAAAAAGGCAGCCACGGCACCAGCCGATCAGTGAAGCGCATAGACTTATTCGTGATAATGCCCCAAGCCAGGCCGCGCCGATCCAGCTCCGCAATCAGCTCGTTCACACCTTCGAATAAAGTCGTCTCTTCCGCCAGATTGGCATCGTACAGATCCATGAAGCGCACTCGCAGCGCCTCCATCCGCTCCGAGTCCAGATCCGTGCCGAAACCGAGCTTGACCAGTCCGCGCGCACCATGACTCGCCACTGGCCTTATGGCCTCATAAGGCTGCGGCGGCATGCCCTCCTCCGCCAGCAAACGATTCAACGCCGCGCCCAGGTCGCGCGCGGTATCGGCCAGCGTGCCGTCCAGATCGAATAACACTGCCTTGATCATGATCTCAACTTTAAACATTTATATAAGAACGTATTGCACCATCAACGGATGGTCTTGCCAAGAAACAGCCGGTACGCCGGATTGTCGGTTTCTTCCATATAAGGATATCCCAGCGTATCGAGGAATTGCTGGAAGGCAGCGGCGTCGCCCGACGGCACCTGAACGCCCACCAATACGCGGCCATAGTCGGCGCCGTGATTGCGGTAGTGGAACAGGCTGATATTCCAATCGATGCGCATGGATTCCAAAAAGCGCATCAAGGCGCCGGGACGGTCCGGGAACTCGAAGCGCAACACTCGCTCATCCTTCAACTGCGGCGCATGCCCACCCACCAAGTGGCGGATGTGCAGCTTGGCCAGCTCGTTGTCCGTCAAGTCGATGCCGTCGAGCTCCTCCGCGCGCAAGTCGTTCAGCAACTTCTCCACATCCTCGCGGCCGGCGATCTGCACCCCGACAAACACATGCGCCACGCTGGGGTCGGCAAAGCGATAGTTGAATTCGGTGATGTTGCGGCCACCAATCACCGAACAGAAGCGCTTGAAGCTGCCCGGCTTTTCCGGAATGGTGACGGCGATGATGGCCTCGCGCCGCTCGCCCAGCTCGGAACGCTCCGACACATGGCGCAGACGGTCGAAATTCATGTTGGCGCCGCAGGAGATGGCCACCAGTGACTGGTCGCGGCAGCCCTCGCGCTCGACATAAGCCTTGGCGCCCGCCACCGCCAGCGCGCCGGCCGGCTCCACGATGGAGCGGGTATCCTCGAAAATGTCCTTGATCGCCGCGCAGATGGCGTCCGAATCGACCAGAATGATCTCGTCCAGCAGCTCGCGGCAGATGCGGAAGGTTTCCTCGCCCACCAGCTTGACCGCCACGCCGTCGGCGAACAAACCCACGTCTTTCAGCTCGACCCGCTCGCCCTTCTCTATAGACTGGCGCATCGCGTCGGAATCCACCGGCTGTACGCCTATGATCTTCACGTCCGGCTTCAGCCGCTTGATGAAGCTGGCCACACCGGCCGCCAAGCCGCCGCCGCCGATGGCGACGAACACGGCGTGCAGGTCGTCGGGATGCTGGCGCAGAATTTCCATGCCCACCGTCCCCTGGCCGGCAATCACGTCCGGATCGTCAAACGGCGGAATATAAGTACGACCGCTTTCCTCAGCCAGCTTTACGGCATGCAGATACGCCTCATTGAAGGAATCGCCGGACAACACCACCTGGCCGCCACGCTGCCTGACCGCATCTATCTTGATCTGCGGCGTGGTTACCGGCATCACGATCACCGCCTCGCAGCCCAGCTTGCTGGCAGACAGCGCCACGCCCTGGGCATGATTGCCGGCGCTGGCGGTGATCACCCCGCGAGCGCGCTGCTCCGGCGTCAACTTGGCCATCTTGTTGTAAGCGCCGCGCAGCTTGAAGGAGAACACCGGCTGCAGGTCCTCGCGCTTGAGCAAAATGCGGTTGCCGTAACGGCGGGACAAATTGGGCGCGAGCTCCAACGGCGTCTCCACCGCCACGTCGTAAACCCGTGAAGTCAGAATGCGTTCCAGATAATCATGCTTGTCGCTCATGGTGATGCCTTGGTCCCTGGTAGTTTCTTGTATTTGAACTGCCAGAGTATCAGGAACTCCAAATCTGCGGGAGGCTGGCCGCGCATTCTTTGCTGCATTGCAAAACCCCAGAATGTCGGACAGCCTTTTTCGGGCTGCGGCCCTCGCTGCAGCGTGTATAATCACCGGCTACTGTTTGTGACCCCTTGCAAGCCCACTCCAACATGAAAACAATCACTTCTGCCCTGGTGGCTGCCGCTCTGGCGCTGCCGTCTTTTGGTTTTGCCAGCACCGCTTTTGTGCCGCCCGCGCCGGAAATCGCCGGCAAGGCTTATTACTTGATCGACTACAACAGCCAACAGGTTCTGGCGGCCCGCGATCCCGATTCCCGCATCGAGCCCGCTTCGCTGACCAAGCTGATGACGGCCTACCTGACCTTCAAGGCGCTGAAAGAGAAACGCCTGACGTTGGAACAGACGTTGACGGTTTCGCAGCGCGGCTGGAAGACCGAAGGCTCGCGCATGTTCCTGGACCCGAAAGTCCCGGCCAAGGTGGAAGACCTGATCAAGGGCATGATCGTGCAATCCGGCAACGACGCCTGCGTGACGCTGGCCGAAGCCATCGCCGGCAGCGAGGACGTATTCGCCCAAGTGATGACGCAACAGGCTCTGAAGCTGGGCATGAAGAACACCCAGTTCAAGAACGCCACCGGCCTGCCGCACGAAGGCCACTACACCACGGTGCACGACCTGGGCATCCTGGCCGCGTCGTTGATCCGCGACTTCCCCGAGTACTACCCGATCTACTCGATGAAGTCGTTTACCTATAACAACATCCAGCAGCCCAATCGCAACCTGCTGCTGTACCGCGACCCGAACGTGGACGGCATGAAAACCGGCTACACCGACACCGCCGGTTACAATATGGTGACCTCCAGCCACCGCGATGGCCGCCGCGTGATTTCCGTGGTCGTCGGCACCGCCAGCCCGGAGGCGCGCGCGGTGGAAAGCTCCAAGCTGCTGAACTACGGCTTGCAATTCTTCGACACGCCCAAACTTTATGCAGCAAATGCCCGCGTATCGGACGTTTCCGTGTACAAGGGCGACGCCAAGGTGGTGCCGGTAGGCTTCGCCAGCGATGTCTACGCCACCGTGGCCAAGGGCCAGGCCGCCAAGCTGAAAGCCGACATGACCACCACGCAGCCGCTGATCGCGCCGATCAAGGCCGGCCAGGTAGTGGGCAAGCTGGTGGTTTCCCTCGACGGAAAGCCACTGCTGGAGCGTCCGGTGGTAGCATTGAAGGCGGTGGACGAAGGCAACTTCTTCAGCCGCCTGTGGGACAGCCTGAAGCTTCTGCTAGGCTGGAAGTAAAAGCAGCACCGTAGTTTGCAGCGCCGCGGCCTGTCCGCGGCCTGCTGTTTTGCAATTCAAGAGTAGCCAGACATGTCCAACGAAAAACAGGAATTGATGGAATTCCCCTGCCGCTTCCCCTTGAAGATCATGGGCGAGCGGCATGAGGCATTCGTTTCCACCATCACCGAAGTGGTACGCATCCACGCCCCGGATCTCGCCGAGATCGACGTGGTGCTGCGCGAAAGCTCGGGCGGCCGCTTCTATGCGCTGACCGTCACCATCACCGCCACTTCGCGCCAGCAGTTGGACAATATTTATCTGTCTTTGACCGGCCACCCGATGGTCAAAATGGTCCTCTAAAACGCCGGGAGTTCAGGTGCCACGCATCATCAAACATCTGGGCCGGGTCGATTACGAACCGACCTGGCGCGCCATGCAGGCCTTCACCAACCAGCGCGACGAGCACACCGCCGACGAGCTGTGGGTGGTGGAACACCCGCCGGTATTCACCCAAGGCCTGGCCGGCAAGCCGGAACATCTGCTGCAGCAGAACGACGTCCCGGTGGTGCAGACCGATCGCGGCGGCCAGATCACCTACCATGGCCCCGGCCAGCTGGTGGTCTATCTGCTGATCGATTTCAAGCGCATGCACATCGGCGTGCGCGACTTGGTGCGCCACATCGAGCAAGCCGTCATCGACATGCTGGCCGAACAAGGCATCGCCGCCAATGGCGATGTCGATGCCCCGGGCGTCTACGTCGATGGCGCCAAAATCGCCTCGCTCGGCCTGCGCATCAAGAACGGCGCCGTCTACCACGGGCTAAGCCTGAACGTGGACATGGACCTGACTCCGTTTAGCTGGATCAATCCTTGCGGCTACGCCAACCTCAAGGTAACCCAAATGAAGAATCTGGGCGTCAATCTCACGGTCGCCGAAGTAGCCGACAAGCTGCTGCCGCACCTGGAACGCCACCTGAGCATAAGCAAGGAGACCGCATGAAGCCGGACAACCAGGCTGGGGTGAAGCACAAGGGCGCGGCCAAGACCGCCCGCATCCCGATCAAGATCGTGCCGCTGGAAGAAAAGCTGAAAAAGCCGGAATGGATCCGCGCCAAACTGCCCAATGGCCAGCGCTTCCACGAAATCAAGCAAATCCTGCGCGAGCAAAAGCTGCACACCGTCTGCGAAGAAGCCACCTGCCCCAATATCGGCGAATGCTTCAGCAAAGGCACGGCCACCTTCATGATCATGGGCGACATTTGCACTCGCCGCTGTCCGTTCTGTGACGTCGGCCACGGCCGCCCTAACCCGCTGGACCCGAACGAGCCGAAGCACCTGGCCGAGAGCGTGGCCGCGATGCGCTTGAAGTACGTGGTGGTCACCTCGGTGGACCGCGACGATCTGCGCGATGGCGGCGCCCAGCACTTCGCCGACTGCATCAATGCCGTGCGCGAACTGTCGCCGAACACCCAGATCGAGACCCTGGTGCCCGACTTCCGCGGCCGCCTGGACATCGCTATCGACATTCTGACCGCGCACGCTCCGGATGTGATGAACCACAACCTGGAAACCGTGCCGCGCCTGTACAAACAGGCCCGCCCGGGCGCCGACTACGCTCACTCGCTGCAGCTGCTCAAGGACTACAAGGCAAAGAACCCGAATGTCCGGACCAAGTCCGGCCTGATGGTGGGCCTGGGCGAAACCGACGAGGAAATCCTCGAAGTCATGCGCGACCTGCGCGCCCACAATGTGGACATGCTGACCATAGGCCAATACCTGCAGCCGTCCGACGGCCACCTGCCGGTGCTGCGTTATGTCCACCCAGACACCTTCAAGATGTTCGAGGAAAAAGCCTACGAAATGGGCTTCGTCCACGCCGCCGTCGGCGCGATGGTGCGCTCCAGCTACCACGCAGACGTTCAGGCGCATGAGGCTGGGGTGTAAGCGGCTTTAAAGTCCCATACTCAACACAGGCAAAGGGGCGTCCATGGACGCCCCTTTCTGTTGCCGCCCCTGCCCGCAATTCAAAAGTCCATCCGGATCCAGGAGCGCGCCTGCTTGCCATGGCCGCGCCAAGCGACTATGAAATCTCTTTCCCTCACGGCCGCATGTCAAATGATTTAACTCGGCGAATATTCTGCCTCGGCTGCTGAATTGCCAACATTATCCCGATATAAATACAGTTTTATTTGATAAAACGGCAAAACCGGTTTATAGTGGCATTGTTATTAATTTTGCAAAGGCAAACCGTGGACAACGACGGTTCTAGTCGATCTTCGATCGCAGTAAGCCTTGCAGGATAAACAGTAGACCGAACTCTCTTCTCTCTGCCGCATCCTGCAAGACAGGATGTGGTGTCTCAAAGTCGATTCCCATCGACAGCAGCATACCGACCAAGATTCGCAGTACGCAGCCCGGATGGCGAGCATGCCATGCACGCCCCTGCGGTAACTGTTTGCTTGGTCGCGCCTGACACCCCCATCGATAGATCCAGCACCCGTATTGATTGTTTGCGCAGCTTTCGTTTCGCACAGGAGGTTCCCATGCCAGAAGAACCAGAACCGCGAGCGGATGCGACGCATCTCTGCATGGCCGGCTGACTCCCTCAACTTGGGAATAGCCTGATTGCAGTTGCGCCATATACGCTCGCTTAGATATTGGACAATCATTCCCTTATTTCGGTTATTTAAATCGAAAGGGGCGGCTATTACCTGTTGAATAATAATGGGGGATTCAACATGCAAACCCTGAAATTCTTCCACCTGCTCAAATTCTTTCATCGCAGCCAAGCTGCAGACTGCGCGGAATTCCGCCTGAACATTGTTTGCGAAAATAACGTGATTACCGCGCTGCGCAAGCGTTTGTTCTGGGAAATGCATGATCTGGGGCTGCGCGCCTCGCAAGTCACCATCGGCCCCGACAGCCAGGACAACCAATGCAAACTGTCCGTCATCCTGAGCTGCCCGCTGATCCGCCGCCAGGACCTGGACGATATGGCGCTGCGCCTGAGCCAATTGCCGGAAATCCGCCGCGTGCACTGGGGTCGTCGACTGACCAGCGCCCCGGCGCAGCATCGCTCGCTGTTCCCGGCCAATCGCGCCAAAGCGGCCTAAGCCCATAACGGGAAGGCGGCAGATAACCGCCTTCTATTGACTGACCCAAGCCACCCAAACCCAACCATGCCAGAAGAACCCGGACCGCAACCCCTGACGATCCGCTAAGGCACTGCTCCCCTCCTCGTAAGCGTCGGGACATGCCGTACGCGGCCATGCACCGACACGCCCATTCCGTCGCCGCCTTTGCCGGCAGCGCGGCTTGGCTGTTGCCACGCGAACCCCGCCGGCACATTGCCGGCATGTTCCTACGCAGGAGCTTACGATGCAAAACCTGTTCACCAGCCCACGCCAGCAACAGATCTATCAGCTGTCCATCCTGTGCCCCTCGATGTCGCTGGGCGTCGCCCGACGCGAAATCCGCAGCCAGGCGCAAAAGCATGGTTTGCGCATCCAGCAATGGCTGGAGCAGCCGCAACCGGCCAGCCAGGGCGCCAGCCATACATTGGCGCCCTGGCTGATCAGCGCGGACTTCCGCTGCGGTTCGGAAACCTGCATGCACTTCCTGCAAAGCATTGCGCAAAGGCTGGCGACGCTGCCGCTGACCCGCGTCAAGCTTGATTGCCTGTCGGCGTCCACACCCGCCATGGGAAGGTACGCCGACCGTTAAACCCTCACCCAATCAACCCAGGGCCGGCGCCTGCGCCGGTCCGCATCGTCCATGCAGGAGCAAGCATGCCATAGATTCAACGCACCTTGAATGAGATGCCATCCGCTGGGGAGTTCGCATAGAGCTCCCCAGCGGGCGGCAATGTTCTCTCGCTTTCTCAGCCTGCTCCTGATCCCTTCCCATGCATGCCGCCCAACGAAATCGGCGGCGCGGGAATATCTTGAGCCGGCTCAAAAGCTGACACATTGTCGGCGCCGATGCCTCGCGGCAGGGATGGTCACGCCCACGGCGCCTGGAGATTTGCCATGACCAAACAAACGCATCCTCACCACAAGAACCGCGGCTTCATCGCCACCCCGGGCAAGAACCGCGACAAGGAAACCTTCCGGCTGGCCAGCGAAGCCCAATTGCCGGCGGACGAAACCTTCAAGCGCCTGCGCAGCCATCCGGAAGGCCTGACCGCCGCCGAGGCCGCGCAACGGTTGCACCAATTCGGCCCCAATGAAGTGGCTCACGACAAGCCGCCTCACGCGCTGATTCAACTGCTGCTCGCCTTCAAGAATCCGTTTGTGGCGGTACTGATCGTACTGGCCGGCATCAGCTATGTGATGGATATCGCAATGGCGCCGCCTGGCGATCAGGATTGGACCAAAGTCATCATTCTGGCCAGCATGATAGGCATCAGCGGCCTGCTGCGTTTCTGGCAGGAATTCCGCTCCGCCAAGGCCGCGGAAAATCTGAAGTCCCTGGTGCGCAATACCGCCACCGTGCAGCGCCGCCCCACCTCGCAAACCTCGCCGCTGCGCATGGAAGTGCCGATGAGCGAATTGGTGGTCGGCGACGTCGTCCACCTGCAAGCCGGAGACATGATTCCAGCCGACATCCGCTTGCTGGAGTCGCGCGATCTGTTCATCAGCCAAGCCGTGCTGACCGGCGAGGCCTTGCCGGTAGAGAAGTACGACACGCTAGGCGCCGTGGCCGCCAAGTCCGCGGCAGACCAAGCCAATGGCGACGCCAGCCTGCTTGACCTGCCCAACGGCTGCTTCATGGGCACCAATGTGGTGTCCGGCACCGCCCGCGCCGTGGTGGTCGCCACCGGCTCCGACACCTACTTCGGCTCGCTGGCGCGCAATGTGGTCAGCCACAAGCGCATCGAAACCAGCTTCGACAAAGGCGTCAACAGCGTGTCCTGGCTGCTGATCCGCTTCATGCTGGTGATGGTGCCGATTGTCTTCATGATCAACGGCATCACCAAGGGCGACTGGATGTCCGCCCTCACCTTCGCCCTGGCGGTGGCCGTGGGCCTGACGCCGGAAATGCTGCCGATGATCGTCTCGGCCAATCTGGCCAAGGGCGCAGTAGCGATGGCGCGGCGCAAGGTGGTGGTGAAGCGGCTGAACTCGGTGCAGAACTTCGGCGCCATGGACGTACTGTGCACCGACAAGACCGGCACGCTGACCCAGGACAAGATCATTCTGGAGCATCATTACGACATCCATGGCCGCAAGGATGAAACCACGCTGCAACTGGCTTGGCTCAACAGCTTCCATCAGAGCGGCATGAAAAACCTGATGGACATCGCCATCGTCGAGCATGCCGACGAAATCGGCGAACGCATCAAGCTGCGCGATTACGCCAAGATCGATGAGTTGCCGTTCGACTTCGAACGCCGCCGACTGTCGGTCATCGTCCAGGATAGCCATGGCCAGCAGCTGATGGTATCCAAGGGCGCGGTGGAGGAGATGCTGGCGGTTTCCAGCTATGTGCAGGATGGCGAGTCCATCCGCGCGCTGTGCGCCGAGGAGCGCGCCCGCCTGCTGAGCCTGAGCCAGGAGTTCAACGCGGAAGGCTATCGCGTGCTGCTGGTCGCCACCCGCCACATCCCGACCGACGCCCGCAAGACGGCCTACCAGACGGCAGACGAACAAGGCCTGGTGGTTCGCGGCTTCCTGACCTTCCTCGACCCGCCCAAGGACTCGGCCGCCCCGGCCATTCTGGCGCTGAAGGAATACGGCGTCACAGTAAAAGTGCTGACCGGCGACAATCCCATCGTCACCGCCAAGGTATGCCGCGATGTCGGCCTCAATCCCGGCAAGCCGCTGCTGGGCCAGGACATCGAGGCCATGGACGACGTGGCGCTGTGCGCCGCCGTCAAGCACACCACCATCTTCGCCAAGCTGACGCCGCTGCAAAAATCCCGCGTAGTGAAGGCGCTGCAAGCCAACGGCCATACCGTGGGCTTCCTTGGCGACGGCATCAATGACGCCCCGGCGCTGCGCGACGCCGACGTCGGCATCTCGGTGGACAGCGGCGCCGACATCGCCAAGGAAACCGCCGACATCATCCTGCTGGAAAAGAGCCTGCTGGTGCTGGAAGAAGGCGTGATCACCGGCCGCGAGACCTTCGGCAACATCCTCAAGTACCTGAACATGACCGCCAGCTCCAACTTCGGCAATGTGTTCTCGGTGCTGGTGGCCTCGGCCTGGCTGCCGTGGGAGCCGATGCTGGCAATGCAGTTGCTGCTGCAGAATCTGGTGTACGACCTGTCGCAGATGTTCCTGCCCTGGGACAAGATGGACCCGGACTTCCTGAAGAAGCCGCGCAAGTGGGAAGCCGGCAACATCAAGCGCTTCATGCTGTGGCTGGGACCCACCTCCTCGGTGTTCGACATCACCACCTACATCCTGCTGTGGACGGTGTTCGGCGCCGGCGCGGCCTACCATCTGCATGGCGGCGACGGCGGCCAGCTGATCATGAACTCGGGCTGGTTCATCGAAGGCCTGGTATCGCAGACGCTGGTGGTGCACATGCTGCGCACCCGCAAGATTCCGTTCCTGCAGAGCACGGCATCCTTGCCGGTGATGCTGTCCACCAGCGTGGCCATCGCCATCGCCTGCTACCTGCCGTACTCGCCGCTGGCAAGCTCGCTGGGCTTCATTCAGCTGGACACCAGCTACTTCTGGTGGCTGCTGCTGACCATGGCGGGCTACCTGGCGCTGACGCAAACGGTGAAAACGCTGTACATCAAGCGCTATGGCCAGTGGTTCTAAGCCGCTGACACGCGCATCCTGACCCATCTGAAACAGAGGCCGGCCGACAAGCCGGCTTCTGTGCATTTGTCTCCGCCGCTAGTTCCACAAAACGCTATCAGCAAGCGGATTCATCCTTTTATCACGTCATACCTGTCCACACGGCCGGGCAGTATTCACACTTAGCCCATCCGCAGCTCTGCAGATTTCTCATTAAAAATCACTCAATTAAGCGCGCCATTCCTGCAATGCCGCCGCTGTGCCTATTTATCCGACAAGTCCTCTTTCGTTTCATTTCCCTCCCCGCTGCATTACCACACACATAGCGGTTCACATTTTCACGCGGGAGGAAAACATGAGCATGGACGCGCCAACTGGTCAAAAACGCTGGGCCCGGGATTACGTGTTCGACATCCTGAGCCAACTGGGCATACACCGGATTTTCGGCGTGCCGGGCACCAATGAGATTCCCATCATCGATGGCACTTCCTACCCGGAAAACCAAGTGGAGTACATCGAATGCCTGCATGAAAACATCGCCATCGGCGCGGCGATGGGATCCGCGCGGATGACCGGCAAGCCCGGCGTGCTGGTGGTGCACGTCACGCCCGGCATCGCCCACAGCATAGGCAACCTGTTCAACGCCTGGCGTTCGCAGGCTCCGCTGGTGATCTTGTGCTGCCAGCAGCAAAACGAACTGGTCACCCAAGAACCGTTGCTGGCGTCCAATCTGGTGGATCTGGCGCGCCAATACACCAAGTGGGCGCATGAGGTACGCACTGAGCAAGAGTTTCCCATGGTGCTGCAACGCGCCTTCAAGGAAGCGATGGCGCCGCCGAACGGCCCGGTGTTCGTCGCCATTCCATGGGAGTTCACCATGCGGCGCATTGGCGACAATGACCGCATCAAGGGCGTCACGCAGATCTCGCCGCACTTCACCGCAGACACCCAAGCGATTGAACAGGCTGCCAAGTTGCTGCGCGAAGCCAAGAATCCCCTCATCGTCACCGGGGATGCCGCCGGCTACGCCGAAGCCTGGCCGGAACTGCAGCGGATAGCTGAACTGCTAGGCGCCCCGGTGCTGCAGCAAACCTTCAGCAGCCTGGCCAACTTTCCCAACAACGACTACCACTGGCAAGGCGAGCTGCCCGGCAGTCAAGCCGGCGTGCAACAAGTATTCAAAGACCACGACGTCGCCTTCCTGTGCGGCTTCAGCAACCAGGCCCAGATCACGGTCTACAAGTACAGCGACGGTCCGCTGATTCCGCCGCATGTCACCCAGGTCTACCTCAGCAACAACACCTGGGACATCGGCAAGAACTACTACGGCGAAGCCGCGCTGTTCGGCGATCTGAAAGCCACGCTGCCCCTGATCAATCAGCTAATCGGCGACCAGCCTTCGCCCGCCGCCGCCGCGCGCAACCAGAAGCTGAAGGCACTCGCCGTGAAGCGCGCCGCCGATTGGGAGGCCTACCTGCGCGAGGCGATGCATCAGGACGAAATCTGGGCGGTGGTGATCGCCGACGCGCTGCGCAAGGAGATAGCCGAGCGCAAGCTGGAGAAGCAGTTTGTCTACGTGCATGAGGCCGTGTCCGATCCCGCGCCGTTTCAATTCCTGCTGCCGTTCACCGACCAGGCGGCGCAACCCATCAGCTACTACTGCGTCGGCGGCGGCTCGCTAGGCTGGTCTATGCCTGCCACGCTCGGCATCAAGCTGGAACAGGACGGCTGGCAGGGAATCGACACTCGCTTCGTGGTGGCCGCCACCGGCGACGGCTCTTCGCTGTTCTATCCGCAAACCTGGTGGACCGCGCAACACCGCAAGCTGGGCGTGCTCTACATCATCACCAACAACCATGAATACCACACGCTGCAAATGGGGCTGACCCAGGTGGAAAGCATGTACGGCGAGGCGGCAGGCTACGAATGGACAGCCAAAACGCAGGATCCGGAATACCTGCGCATCCATCGACCCAAGCCGGACTTCATCACGCTAGCCAAATCCTTCGGCGGCATGGAAGGCGAAATCGTGCGCCATCCGGAAGACGTGCGCGCGGCGGTGCGGCGCGGCATAGACCATGTGCTGAGCGGCCAGGCTTATGTGCTGGACATGCACACCGTGGGCCTGGATCAGCCCACGCCAAGCCTGCAGCCTTCCAACGCCCGCTATGAGAAACAGCCGCGGCTGGACTGCGCCCACTTCAACAACGAAGACAGCCTGCGCGCAACCGCGTCAGGCCAGCCTGGCAATGTGCCGGTGATCTTCTGATCGCCCAACCTCGAGGAGAAAACAGCATCATGGCTGACGAAAATTTGGACATCGCCATCGTTGGCGGCGGCGTATCCGGCGTGTACTGCGCCTGGCGCCTGAAACAGGAAAGACCGAATGACAAGATCGCGGTCTTCGAGGCCAGCAACCATATCGGCGGCCGGCTGCTGTCGGTGCGTCCGCCGGACATCCCGGACATGGTGGCGGAACTCGGCGGCATGCGCATCCTGCCCGCTGTGCAGCCGCTGATCACTCGGCTGATTGCCGACCTCAACCAGCAACTGCCTCAGGACCAGCAGATCAAGCTGTACAACTTCCCGGTGGACGAACCGCAGAACATCGCCTTTCTGCGCGGTGTTTACCTGCGGCTGGCCGATTTCACCAACGATCCGGCCAAAGTCCCCTACCAGCTGAATTTCATCGATCAGGGCCAAAGCGCCGGCAGCGTGATCGTCAACGCGATCGAACAGATCGTGCCTGGCATCACCAATCCAAGCCTCAACGAAGAGCAGCGCCGCGAAATGGCGCAGCAGGCCGAGTTCGGCGGCGTGCCGCTGTACAAACAGGGCTTTTGGAATGTGCTGCTGCGCGTGCTCACCGGCGAGGCTTATCACTATGCCGAGGATGTAGGCGGCTACGACTCCACACTGTGCAACTGGAACGCCGCCGACGCCATTCCCTGGTATCTGTCCGACTTCGGGGTCAGCCCAGAGTACAAGGGCTTCAGCAACGGCTTCCAGCAGGTGCCGCTGACGCTGGCGCAATTCTTCCAGCAATTGGGCGGCGAAGTGCGGCTGGAGTCCAGCGTTTCCAACATTATCAGCAAGGGCGACGGCTTCGAGTTTCAGGTCAAGGGCCGCACCATTGCCGCCAAATCGTTGATCCTGGCGATGCCGCGCCGCTCGCTGGAGTTGCTGGCCGTCACCAGCCCCGTGCTGCAAGAAATCCAGCCGCTGATCGGCAGCGTGACGCCGCGGCCGCTGTTCAAGCTGTTCACCACCTATGACAGCCCATGGTGGCTCAACACCGGCTACACCGCGCCCGACGGCAAATATGTGCCGGTGCAGGCCGGCCGCTCCGTCACCGACCTGCCGGTGCGCCAGACTTACTACTGGCCCAAGAGCAATGGCCAGCCGGCTACTCGGGGCCACGCCATGCTGCTGGCCAGCTATGACGATGGCGACAACACCGGCTTCTGGGACGGCCTGCGCGCCAGACGCCGCCAGCCGCGCGGCGCGGGCCTGGACGTGGCGCCATTGGCCGATCCCTTCATCGGCGAGGACGACAATGTGCAGCGCAACGAACTGACTTGGCATCAGTACAAGGCGCCGCGGATGATGACTGAGGAGGTCACCCGCCAACTCACGGTGATGCACAGCCTCAACTATACGCCCAAGGTGCGCAACGCCGCCTTCCGCGACTGGGGGGACGATCCATACGGCGGCGGCTGGAACAGCTGGAATATCGGCGTCAAGAGCTGGGAAGTGAAGCGGCGCATCGTTCAACCCACGGACCTGTCATTGTACATTTGCGGCGAAGCCTACTCTGATGCCCAAGGCTGGGTGGAAGGCGCGTTGCAGACCGCCGGCTACCTGCTGGAAAAATTCGGCGTACTGCCTTTCCGCTAAACCTTCCGGCTGTCCGCCAGGCAGCCTGCGCCGCGGCCGGCTCCATCAAGGGGCCGGCCAGCAGCGTTTTCAGTCCAGCCGGTCTTGCTCCACCAGCCCCAGCCGTGGCACCACCGCATGCGCCGCCAGAACCGTGCCCGGCGACAACACGGCGTTGGCGCCGATCCGCACATGATTGCCCAACAGCGAACCCAGCTTTTCCACCTCCGGCACAGCCACCTGCCCATCCAGATGCAAACGCATGCTCTTGTCGGTGCGCTCATTCCAATGGTTGGCCAAAATGGCGCCGGCTTCCAAATTGATATCCGCCCCCAGCACCGAATCACCGACAAAATTGAAATGCGCTAGCCGGCTGCCGGGTCCGATGATGGAAGTTTTGATCTCGCAGCCCGGGCCGACCGTCGCTCCTTCGCACAGCACGACGCCGCCTCGCAAGTAAGCGTGGGCCGCCACGCGGCAGCCTGGGCCAATCCAGATCGGCCCCTTCAGGATCACCCCCTGCTCCAATACCGCGCTGCGGTGAATCATCGTTTCGCCATCGATGATCCACTCCTCCGGCGAAGACCGCGAACGTTGCCGACGCAGGATTTCCGGCAAATGCTGCAACCACTGCCAAGGCTCCATATCGGCATCCATCCATGGCAAAGACTCAAGGACGGAAGAAAACAGACGGTGAAAAGGCGACATATGGCTCTCCGCAGGCAAAAGACCGATTTAATCGCGCTCTGCCAATGCATACAAGCGCATAAAACAAAACCGCCGCACCCTCACGGATGCGGCGGCTTGTTGTTTTCGCCTCGATGTCAGCCCATCTCAGCGATTCCCTCCAGCGAAGCGCTATTAGAAGGAATGGATCACATTCAGACCCAGGCCGCGCAGCTTCTTGCCTGCGGAAGCGCCGTCAGCATTGGCGAAGATGTCTTGATCAGCCTTGACCTCGCCGTACTGCATGCCCATGGTGGTGCGCTTGGACAGTTGGTAGTCCACACCCACCAGGAACTGCTTGTAGCCGGTGTGATCGACATTGACGCCATCCTTGCTGTAATCCTTGGCTTGGGCGTAGGAAATCTTCGGCGTGAAGGCGCCAAGGGTGTAGGCGGCAGTCAGCGCGTATTCCTGCGACTTGTACTTGCTGCCATCCAGAGCCGGAGCGTTGTCGCCCTTCAGGAAGCTCAGCGGCGTGATGGAGCTGTCGCCTCGGTCATTGCGGTAGCCGAAGGACACCAGCAGGTTGTTGGCGTTGTAGCCGGCTTCCAGACGGTGGCTGTCGTTGGACTGGGTGCGAGTGCCAGCGATGTTCACCGGAGTCTGGTGAATGAACTGGTACTTGCCGAAGAAGCCGCTGTTCTCATAGGACAGACCCAGGTTGTACAGTTCGCGCGAGCTGTCGCTCGGCTGGCCGGCAAACTGAGCGGTCTTGTCTTCCTTGGTGCCGTACAGGAAGGCAGCCTTGAAGCCATTGTAATTGGCGGTGTCGAAGCGGATCGCATTCTTCACGCGCATATCGTCGCGGCCATACGCATCCAGCTGCAGAGCGGCGCTGGAGCTTTCCCAGGTGTTCACCATGCCCATGCTGTCATCGCTGAAAGTGGACAGATTACCCAGACGGACCTTGCCGAAACCGGTATCCAGACCGACAAACGATTCGCGGCTGGCGAAGGTGCCATATTTCTGACGGTTGGAGCCGTCGATATCGAAGCCGCTTTCAACCTGCCAGATGGCCTTCAGGCCGTTGCCCAGATCTTCGCTGCCCTTGAAGCCGATGCGCGAGCCCAAGTCATCGATATTGGTCTTGTTCATGCCGCCGGCGTCAACGTTTTCCACGCCTGCCTTGAGGGTACCGTAGATGGTAACGTCAGCGAATGCTGCTGCCGGCAGAGTGGCGACGGCCAGAGCGATCAGAGTTTTTTTCATCGTGCACATCCTATTGGATTTGTCTTAGAAAGCGATCACATACTAATTTCCAAAACCAAACAACGCAAGCATACACTCTCAAAAAGTATCAAAAAAGCAACACTGAAGCAAAAATGCAACATGGCAAAATAATTCATAAAAGAACAATTTATTTGCGAATATAGCTGCTTAATAAAGCTTAATACTCGCTTTAATTTTCATTTACATTCAATTGCATAAAAAAAGGCCCGCATACGCGGGCCTTATGAAGGATAGACTTGACCGAATCCTCTCGAGCTTGGGGATGACAAACTCTAGCGAACTCAATTTAGATTGTATTCACTCCCAATCAAAACATCAAGCTAATCCATGTTTGCAATTGTCAATCAATGTTAAGCAGGACGCTGCGCCGGAAAATTCAACTCGGCGCATAAACCACCTTGCGGATGATTGAACAACAGGATTTCGCCATCATGCTCGCGCGCAATCGCGCGGGCGATGGCCAGCCCCAAGCCGCTGCCGCCAGTATGCTTGGCCCGCGAATCCTCCAGCCGCACATAAGGCTCGAACACCCGCTCCAGGTCAGCATCGGCAATGCCGGGGCCGTGATCTCTTACCATCACTTCCACCCTGCCATTGCGCTCGCCCAAACGCACTTCTATCACGCCATCGCCGCCATAGCGCCGGGCATTCTCCAGCAGATTGCCGATGCAGCGGCGCAGGGATTGCGGCCGCGCCAACAACGGCTTGACGGGCGAAGCCGTGTAATTCACCTGGGCGCCCAGGGCTTCGATATCCTCGATGGTGCCTTCCAGCAAGGCGTCCAGATTCAGCAACACGCAACTTTCATTGCCCTGCCCCAAGCGCAGATACGCCAGGGTATCGCCGATCAGCTGGTCCATTTCGATCAGATCCCGCTCTATCGCCTGCCGCGACGGCGATTCCTGCAACTGTTCCAGCCGCAAACGTATGCGGGTGATCGGCAAGCGCAGATCGTGCGATACGCCGGCCAGCATCTGGCTGCGGGTTTGCAGATAGCGCTGCAGCTCTTTTTGCATGCGGTTGAAGGCCCGCGTGGCGTTGATCACCTCCTGCGTGCCGGTTTCCGGCAGCGGCGGCTGATCCAGATTGGCCGCCAGGCCCGACGCCGCAGTAGAGAACAAGGCCAAGGGGCGGGTCAGCCGCCGGACCGCCCAGGCCGATACCCCCGCTACGACCAAGGCCACCAACAGCAACCAGGCCGTCACCCGCCATGGCGTTTCTTCCGGCGACACCACCTGCCCGATGCGGAAAGTAGCCACCTCGCCGTCGCGCAGCGTGACTTGCACCGTCGCCATCTGGATTTTCAGCTCCTCCTCGCCCTCCTCCAATCCACTCGGCAAGGCCCTGACCCAGAACTTCTTGTCCGGGGCGAACACATGCTGGCCCGGCTCCATGAACGGCGCCAACAAGCCTTCCGGCGCATTGGGTTCGTCTTCGCGGAACGACAGCACCTGCATCTGGTATGGAAAATTCAGATCGGTGCGGATCAGATGGCACAGCTTGTTGGCCTCCGGCCAATCCGTCTGCCGGCTATCCAGCCAGGGATGCCCGAGCACCACCTGCACCATAGGAGAAGACAACGCGCCAGCCAGCTTGGCGCGATTGGAGGCTGGGGTTTCATCCAGCAGATTGATCATGTCCGCCAGATGCTGCGCCACGTATTCTGCGCGCAGCGTGCGCGTCAGCCGCTCGCGATCGGTCAGCACCAGGGCGATGCCGATCACATTGGCCAACAGCACGCTGGTCAGCAAGGTCAGCAACAGCTGACCGTACAAGGTTCGCGGCAGCCGCCTCATCTCACCGGCACCACCTCACAGGCCAGCATATAGCCGCCGCTGCGGATGGTTTTGATCAGCAAAGGCTCGCGGGCGTCGTCGCCCAGCCGCTTGCGCAGACGGCCTATCATCACGTCGACGGTGCGATCAAACGGTCCGGCCTCCTTGCCGTTCATCGCTTCCATCAATTGGTCGCGAGACATCACGCGCTGCGGGTTTTCGGCTAGCGCCTGCATCAGTTTGAATTCTCCGCCGGACAGCGGCGTTACCACGCCTTCGCCATCGACCAGATGCTGGGCGCCGAGTTCCAGGCGCCAGTCGGCAAACTGCAAGGCGCGCAGCGAGCTGCTGTTGCGCTTCTCATCCACGCGGCGCAGGATGCTGCGCACCCGGGCCAGCAGCTCGCGCGGGTTGAAAGGCTTGGGCAGATAGTCGTCCGCGCCCATTTCCAGGCCGATGATGCGGTCCAGCTCATCGCCGCGCGCGGTCAACATCAGGATGGGCATGCTGGAGCGAGAGCGCAGATCGCGGCACAGGGTCAAGCCATCGGTGCCGGGCAGCATCAGGTCCAGTATCAGGATATCGAACGACTGCTCGGCCAGAATGCGGTTCATCGCATCCCCATCGCCCACGGCGGCCACCGTCATTCCCTGACCGCTCAGGTAGTCGCTCAGCAGACCGCGCAGATCCGGATCATCATCAACGATAAGCAATCGAGGGGCTTGTGACATCAAGACTATTCCTAAGGTTTTTTGATTATTGAGACCAGCTTGCCGTCGGCAGACCTGTCTGCCGGCGCACAAACGGGCGTCTGCCGAAATAAAATGGCAGACGCCCGTTCCGTTTGAACCATGCTAACGGCAATTGGTTCCTGGCTTTAGCCAATGCTTTGGGTTTGGCGGGTGCGATACAGCGAATAAGCCACGCCGCCGCCCAGCAGCCCGACAGTCAACAGCAGCGACAGCGCCGTCGGCAGCTTGAACGCCACCAGGCCGATATCATGCAGATACACCAGGCCCACCTTGACGCCGATCATCACCAGTACCAGCGCCAGCGCATACTTCAGATAGTGGAAGCGATGCACCATCGCCGCCAGCGCGAAATACAGCGCGCGCAGGCCCAGAATCGCGAAGATATTGGAGGTGTAGACCAAGAACGGGTCCTGCGTCACGGCGAAGATGGCCGGTATGCTGTCCACCGCGAACACCAGATCCGCCGCCTCCACCAGAATCAAGGTCAGCAGCAGCGGCGTCGCCCACCAGCCGGCGGCCAGGCCATGCTTCTCGCCGCGCACCACGAAAGCGTTGCCTGCCAGACTCGGCGTGAATCGGAAGTTGGCGCGCAGCCATTGATACAAACGCTGCTGCTCCAGCGGTTTGGATTCCTCGTCGGCATCGCGCAGCATCTTGACGCCGGCAAACAACAGGAAGGCGCCGAACACCAGCAACACCCACTGGAATTGCGCCACCAGCGCCGCGCCGGCGCCTATCATCAGCGCCCGCATCACGATGGCGCCCAGGATGCCCCAGAACAACACCCGATGCTGGTAGGCGCGCGGCACCGCCATGCTGCCGAAGATCAGCGAAATCACGAACACATTATCGAGCGACAGCGACTTTTCCAGCAGATAGCCGGTCAGATATTGCACGCCGGCATCCGCCCCGCGGTACCACCACACCCAGCCGCCAAAGGCCAGACCAATGCCGATGTACATCGCTGACAACTTCAGGCTCTGGCGCACGCCGATCTCACGGCCATCCTTCTGCAAAACGCCCAGATCAAATGCCAGCAGCGCCAGCACGCCGCCCATGAACATCAGCCACACCCACAACGGGTACCCCAGCGTTGGGGACATCAAAAAATCCATCACTGCTTGCTCCATTCAATCCATTCATGGGCGGACTATCGCCCGCGCTATCACTTGCGGCCTTCCAAGGCGGCGATGCGCTCTTCCAGGCTAGGGTGCGTGGCCAGCAAGCCCAGCACGCCGCGCCCGCCGGCAATGCCGGAAGCGGCCATGCTCTGTGGCAGGCCATCCGCTTCGATGCCGCCCAGGCGACGCAGCGCGTTGGCCATCGGCCGCGGCGAGCCCAGCAGCTCGGCGGCGCCGGCATCGGCGCGGAATTCGCGTTGGCGCGAGAAGTACATCACCACCAAGGAGGCCAGGATGCCGAACACGATTTCGCAGACGATCACCGTCACGAAGTAGCCGATGCCCGTGCCTGCGGCGCTGTTCTCCTCGTCGCGCTTGAGCCAGCTGTCCACCAGATAGCCGACCACGCGGGCCAGGAAATAGACGAAGGTATTGACCACGCCCTGGATCAGCGTCAGCGTCACCATGTCGCCGTTGCGGATGTGGGCGATCTCATGCGCCAGCACCGCCTCGACCTCTTCTTCATTCATATTGGCCAGCAGGCCGGTGGACACCGCCACCAGCGAGTTGGAGCGGCTAGGCCCGGTGGCGAAGGCATTGGGCTCGCCCTCGTACACCGCCACTTCCGGCATCGGCAGGCCGGCGCGGTCGGCCAACTTGCGCACGGTGACCAGCAGCCAGGCTTCGGTCTGGCCGGACGGCTGCGTGATCACCCGCGCCCCGGTGCTCCATTTGGCCATGGTCTTGGACAGCGCCAAGGAAATAAACGCGCCGCCAAATCCCAATACGGCCGAGAACATCAACAGCATGCCCAGGTTCAAGCCGCCGGCAGTGACGAAGCGGTCCAGTCCCAGCAAGCGCACGCTCACGCTCAGCACCAGCATCACCGCGATATTGGTGGCGATCAGCAAAATCACCCGTTTCATTATTTGGTCTCCAAAATGGTTTCATGCAATCCATAGCCATCCAGCAACGATAGCCGTGCTGTAGTGTAGGCGATGCAACACATCGAAAAAATCATATAAAATCTGATTAAAACTTCCAATTTTTCGAATAAATGGAAAATCTCAACTACAAGCATCTGCAATATTTCTGGGCGGTTGCCCGCACCGGCAGCGTGACCCGCGCCGCCGGGCAGCTGGATGTCAGCATGCAGACCATCAGCGGCCAGATAGCCAAGCTGGAGCGGCAACTTGGCCGCGCCTTGTTCCGCCAGCAGGGCCGCGGCCTGGAACTGACCGAAGCCGGCCGATTGGCGCTGAGCTATGCCGACCGGATTTTCATGCTGGGCGCGGAGTTGGAAGAGGCCATGGCCGACGAGCAGCTGGACCAGATACAAAGACTGGCGGCCGGCGTCTCCGATGTCTTGCCCAAACACATCGCCAGCCGCCTGCTGCAGCCCGCGCTGCCGCCCGAATCCGGACAACTCAGGCTCAGTTGCAGCGAAGGCGACTTTGATGAGCTGATAGGCGAACTGGGCCGCCACAAACTGGACTTGGTGCTGGCCGACCGCCCGGTGGCCAGCAGCGAACAGCAGCAATTCCAGTCCTGGCTGCTATTGCGCTGCCCGGTGCAGCTATTGGCCAATCCAGCGTTGAAAGAGCGTTATCAGCCAGGCTTTCCGGCCAGCCTGCGGCAGGCGCCGCTGCTATTGCCCAGCCGCGACAATATGCTGCGCCGCCAGTTGGAACATTGGTTCGAATCCCAGGGACTGCGCCCCAGGGTGGTGGGAGAGTGCGACGATTACGCGCTGATGGAAACCTTCGCCCGCCAGGGCCTGGGCTTATGCCCCGCGCCCTTCCTTCCCGACGAAGACAATGGTCCGCCAGGTCTGGAAGGAATCGGCGCACTGGATGGCATCTGGGAGCATTACTATGTCAGCGCTAGCCGCCGCAAATTGCAGCACCCCTCGCTGCTGGCCATTCTGCAAGCCTGGGCCTGAAGCCCGCAACACGACGAACGGCGCCCGCCACGGGACCGATGGGGCTTGGCGCCATTCAATCCGGGCGTAAATTATTGGATAATCAGGCGTAGGGGAAGAATCGATAAAATAAGCCGCCACGGACCGCCATGCGCCACCAGAATGGTTTCACCTTATTAGAGCTGATGATGGTCATCGCCATACTGGCCATCACGCTGGCCTTTGCCGTGCCGGCTTACCAAAGCACCATCGCGGCGGAAAGCATCCAGGCGGAAAGCAATAATCTGTTCAGCGATATCCTGTATGCGCGCAATGAAGCGCTGCGCCAAGGCCTGTACGTGCTGGTCTGCCAGTCCACCGACAATCAGACTTGCGATGCGTCCGGCGGCAGCGCCAATTGGGCGGTGGGTTGGATCGTGACGACCGGCACTAGTTGCGCCAACGGCAGCGGCGGCACCACGCTGCGCAAGCAAAAGGCTTTCAGCAGCAAAGATACGGCCAATTACACCAATCTCGCCTCGCCGCCGGTGGCGGGCACCACGCCGTTCTGCTTCAACCGGATGGGCTACGCGCCATCCGCCAATACCGGCAAGGTGGTGATTCGCAGCACCAGCAACACCAGCGCCACGCCATACTGCGTGATTGTGGAGGCATCCGGCCATCCGCTGATCCTGCACGGCGGCCAGACCAGTCCATCGGGAATGACATGCCCATGAATACGTTTGCTTCGTTTCGCCAAGGCGGGGTCAGCATGCTGGAAGTGCTGGTGGCGCTGGTGGTGATTTCGCTGGGCCTGCTCGGCATCGCCGGCATGCAGGCGGCGGCGATCAACAACACCAATATCGCCCGCAGCCGCAGCATCGGCGCCATCGCCGCCGACAGCATGGCGGCGGCGATGCATGCCAATAATGCCTATTGGAGCAACTTATCGTCAGCCAATAGCAACAGCTGGACCGTGACCGCCAGCGGCGTAACCGGCGCGCCTACGCTGACTCAAACCGTGGACTGTTCGGCCTCGAGCTACTGCAGCGCAAGCAGCATGGCAGCCTACGATGCCACCCAGTGGGGCAGTTCGCTCTTAAGCACGCTGCCGAGCGGCCAAGGGCAGATCGCCTGCACCGCGTCTGCGCCGACCACCTGCACCATTACGGTTTCCTGGCTGGAAAAGCAGTCCAAGGTCAATGCCGCGGCCATGAACGCGTCCGCTACCGCCAGCGCCACGTATCAGATGGTGGTGATCCCATGAGCCGGCGCCTGCAAACCGGCAGCAGCCTGGTGGAAGTCATGGTCGCCATCACCATTGGCTTGCTGCTGCTCAGCGTGCTGGTGATGATCTTCACCTCGACCAAGCTGGCGCAAAGCAACCAGAGCGGACTCGCGCAACTGCAGGACAACCAACGCACGGCCATGACGATGATCAACACCATCGTGGAATCGGCCGGCTATTACCCCAGCCCGCAAACCCAAACCGCCACCACTGCCCTGCCGGCATCCGGCGCGTTCGCGGCCGGCCAATCGATCACCGGCACATCGGGCGCCGGCGGCGCATCGGACACCCTGACCGTGCGCTTCGCCACCGCGCCGGGCGACGGCATACTCAACTGCAACGGCAGCTCCAATACCGGCAGCAGCAACACCATCTACATCAATCAGTTCGCCGTCAATAACAACAACCAGCTGACCTGCGCCCTGAACAGCGGCGCGGCCCAGCCCTTGGTGGACGGCGTCAGCAAAATGACCGTGCTATACGGCGTGGACACCAACGGCACCGGATCGGCCAACCAGTACTTCAGCGCCAGCGCGCTGCCGGCCGGAGCCGCCGTGCGCTCGGTCAAGGTCACGCTGACCATGGTCAACCCGCTGGCCAATCAGGTGCAGGTGTCAGCCCAGAATCCAAAAGCTTTGACCGTATCCTGGGTGATTGGGGTGATGAATCAGCTATGAAACAGCCCTCCAACACACGCGCAAGACAACGTGGCTTCACGCTGATCGCCGCGCTGATGATCCTGATCGTCATCACCATCATCGGCCTGGCCATGATGCGCAGCATCGGACTGCAAGGCAGGATGGCCGGCAACTTCCGCGAAAAAGGCCGCGCCTTTGAAGCCGCCCAGGCCAGCATCGACTATGCGGAATGGTGGCTGCTGCAAAACAACAATTCCGACCCGTCTCAGGCCACAAATTGCAGCGCGGCGCAGACCTCGCTCGCGCTTTGCAGCAACGCGATCTCTGCCACCAATACCCCCTGGACATCGGGCTACAGCTATGCGCTGACCGCCAACGCCCCAAGCATCAGCGCCGCGTTTGCCCAGCCACCGAAAATTTACATACAGTATCTAGGGCTCAATAGCGCCGGCAATGGGGTGCTGTACCAGATCAACACCTTGGGCTATGGCGGCAACACCAGCTCCCTCGTGGTCTTGCAAAGCACCTACACGCTGTACTCCGGCGTCAAAAACCTGGGGAAATGACGATGAAACACGTCTCGCGCTTTCCTGCCTCCCGCACCGCGCTCAGTCTGCTGCTGACCGCGCTCTGGCCCATTCACGCCCACGCCATCGTGGTGGGCGACAACTTCACCGGCGGCAGCGCGCAGCTCAGCTGGAAAGTGTTTGGCGGCGCATGCATGACAGCAGGCAACGGCAGCGGCTCGATTCCGGCCTGCGGCACCAGGGACCCAAGCGGCAATGCCCAGGTAGGCGGCTACAATGGCAGCATGCCGGACAGCAACGGCAATGGCGCGCTGCGCCTGACCAACAGCGCCAACTCCCAATCCGGCGCCATCATTTACAACAGCCTGTTTCCATCCACCAGCGGCCTGCAGGCGACTTTCACCACTTACACCTACGGCGGCGATTCCGGCGGCCCCGCCCGCAACGGCGCCGACGGCATGAGCTTCTTTCTGCTCACCGCCATTCCCAATGCGGTGGGATCGTTCGGCGGCAGCCTGGGTTACAGCTGCTCCAACAACAGCTACAACGCGCCCTACAACGGCATCATCGGCGGCTTTCTCGGCCTGGGCATGGACGAGTACGGCAATTTCCCCAATGCCGGCGACAACACTTCCACCGGCCCGGGCCAGATTCCGCAAAACATCTCGCTGCGCGGCTCGGGTTCGGTCGCGGCCAACGCCCCGGGCGTGCTCAGCAATGTCTCCAACGCAAACACCATTCAGTCGGTATGCCAAACCGGAAAATATAATGGCAATAGCGTTCCGAACTACCCCTTGATCAGCATTCCCGGCGCGACCAGCGGCGTTTACCGGCTGCCCAGCAACCAGCCCATGGCCAAAGAGAGCACGACCTCGCGCAGCCAGGCGGTGCCCATCAGCTACAAACTGAAAATCACGCCTAACAACCTGTTGAGCCTGTCCTACAGCTACAACAACGGCGCCTATGTCAATGTGATTTCCGGCTTCGACATCAACACCACCGGCACCAGCGGCGCCCTGCCCACCAATCTGACTTTCGGCTTCGCCGGCTCCACCGGCGGCAGCCGCAATGTGCACGAAATCGCCTGCTTCCAAGTGCAGCCGTTTACCCAGTCCGCCAGCTCCAGCGGCCTGAACAGCCAGCCGACCAGTCTGGTCAAGACCGGCACCCAGCAATATGTCGCCAGCTACCACCCGGACAACTGGTGGGGAGAGGTTGCCTCATATGCGCTGCTGGCGGATAGCACGACCGGCAAGGTCACCGTCTCCAGCACGGCCACTTGGAATGCCTCCTGCGTCTTGACCGGCGGCAATTGCAGCGCCACCGGCGTCAACAATATGACGGCGCAGAGCAGCCGCGCCATTCTGAGCTGGAACGGCCTGTCAGGCAGCCAGGCTTCCGGCATCGCCCTGCAGTGGGCCAATCTGTCCAGCGCTCAGCAAACGGCGCTGAATACCGACGGCAATGGCAATGCCGACAGCAACGGCTCGGCTCGCATCGCCTATCTGCGCGGCAATCGCAGCAACGAGGTGGACTCGCAGGCTCGAGGCCTGTTCCGCGCGCGCGACAGCGTGCTGGGCGACATCGTCAACAGCAGCCCGATATGGGTTGGCGCGCCGCAGAACAAATATCCCGATGCCTGGGTGGACAAGCTGAATCCCTCGTTCACCATGCAGGAGAATGGAAACAGCAATCAGCCTTACAGCACGTACAAAACCAATAACGCCACCCGCGCCAACATCATCTACAACGGCGGCAACGACGGCATGCTGCACGGCTACCGCAGCGGAGCCAACGACAGCAGCGGCAACTACAGCACCGCGACCACGCCCAACGATGGCCAGGAGGTGATCGCCTACGTGCCCAATGCCGTTTTGGCCAATCTTCCGCAATACAGCAACCCCACCTATGCCCACCAATACTATGTGGACGCCACGCCCGTAGCCGACGACCTGTACTACAACAACAGCTGGCACACCTGGCTGGTGGGCGGCCTGGGCGCCGGCGGACAGGCGCTGTACATGCTGGATGTGACCAATCCGGCCAATTTCTCTGAGAGCACCCCGACGAATGTGGTCATCAGCGAGGTCGATTCCAGCAACCTCAGCTGCCAGAACAGCAGCACCTGCAAGCAAAATCTGGGCTATACCTTCGGCACGCCGGTGATCACCCGTTTCCATAACGGCTCATGGGGCGTGATTTTCGGCAACGGCTACGGCAGCGCCAATGGCCGCGCCGTGCTGTTCATCATGCTGGTGGACAGCAGCGGCAACCGCACCTTCTATCAATTGGACACCGGCAGCGGCCCCAGCAGCGACCCCTCCGGCGGCGGCAACAGCAACGGCATCTACTACGCCACCGCGGTGGACCTGGACAGCGACAACATCACCGACTACATCTATGCCGGCGACCTGTTTGGCAATGTCTGGCGCTTCGATGTCACCAACAGCACCCCCTCCAACTGGAGCGTCTCCCAATACGGCACCGGCGCCGCCGCGCCGCTGTTCACCACCCAATACACCTATTGCAGCAACAGCCAGGTCAGCGCCGGGACCTGCACACGCAGCCTGCAACCCATTACCAGCAAGCTGCTGGTATCGTCCATCCCCGCAAGCGGCGCCAATCCGAATGTGCTGGTCAGCTTTGGCACCGGACAAAAAATCCCGTTCACCACCTCCTCCGCCGACATCTACGCCAGCGGCACGCAAAGCCTGTACGGGGTGTGGGATTGGGATATGAGCCGTTGGCCGAGCTACAATTCGATCACCGTCAGCGGCGGCCAGACGCTCAGGCCCAGCAATCTGACCACGCAAACCGTCACCGGCTCTTACAACTCGACGCTAGGCAGCGTGCAAGGCTACCGCTCGCTGTCCAGCAACACCGTGTGCTGGCAGGGCGGCAGCGCCTGCGCCACCAACAACAACAGCTATGGCTGGAAGCTGAATCTGCCCGGCAGCGGCGAACAGGTCATCTACAACCCGGTCAATGTATTCGGCACCATGACGGTCAACACCACCATCCCGCCGAATACCAATCCGGCCTCCTGCACTGTCAGCGCCGCCACCAGTTTTTCCATGTCGCCCAACATCCGCACCGGCGGCGCCACCCGCACCTCGTTCTACTCCAACGATGCAGGCAACTTCACCGGTGTCAGCGGCAATGTCATCAATGGCGTTGCCGTGAATATGGTCGGCAGCGCCAACGTGGTCAGCTATCAGAACAATTTCTTCATCATCGGCAGCAGCGGCAGCGGAGGCCCGGTGGCCACCCCCCCGCAAATCAACCCAGCCGCTTTCGACCTGCACACGCGGCTGAACTGGATAGAATTGCGCTGAAACGGCATAAGGAAACACGCGATATGCGGCACCCGCAAAAACAAAAGGGCTTTTCCCTGATCGAATTGGTCATCGCCATGGCTGTGCTGGCCATCCTGGTCGGCGTCGCCGTGCCCGCTTACACCAGCTTCATCCAGCAGTCCAACCGCAGCGTGGCCAAAACCGCGCTGCAGGATCTTGCCACGCGCCAGGAAAGCTATTACACGCTGAACAATACCTACGCCAGCCAGCTCACTTCGCTGAACTACGCCAGCGGCACGGTCTACGTGCCGGGCGGCGGCAACAATCTGTACGCCTTATCCATCGCTAGCGCCACGGCATCGCTCTTCATTTTGCAAGCCGTGCCCCAGGGCGCGCAGGCCAAGGACACCAGCTGCTATACCTATCAGCTCGATAATCAGGGCAATCAAAGCAATCTGACGGCAAGCAGCGCGGTGATCGCGACACCCAACAGCTGCTGGTGACAACACAACAAAAACGGCGCCCACTGGGCGCCGTTTCACCTGGCAGGCAAGCAGGCTCAGTCGGCCAGCAGCTTGTTCACCACGTCAATATACTCTTGCATCGCGGCATCGGCGGTCTTGCCCTTCAGCTTTTCCCAGGCGTCGAACTTGGCGCGATTGATGAAGTCCATCATGCCCGGGCGCTCGCCGCTGGCGTCGCCGTCGGTGGCTTGCTTGTACAGCGCGTACAGTTGCAGCAGGGTCTGGTTGTCCGGACGCTCGGACAGGGTTTTCACATCGGCCTGGGCCTGGGTAAACAGGGTCTGCAGATCAGACATGGCGTTTCCTTTGTCGATGAATCCGGGGCGGTTGTCCGCCCCTGTGGTGTTAGCCCCCCGGCATGCGCCGGGACGGTGGACAATTTAGCATGAAGCGTTTCAGCGCGACAGTGCCGGCGCAGGCGCCGGGTCCGCTTGCGGCTCTATGCGTATCCGTTTGTAGCTTTTGACCGGGCGGCCATCCTTGACGCCGGGCTGGTACCAGGCGGCACGGAAAGCCGGGGCGATGGCATCGGCCAAAGGCTTGGGCGCCTCGCCCTCGAAACGCACCGCATCCACCTGTCCGGTCTCGCTGATGAAGACCAGCAGCGTCAACGGCTGTTGCGAGCCGCTCCAGGCCACATCGGGCAGGGTGATGGCGCTGCGCTCTTCCGCCAGCCGCTCCAGCTCGCGCGCCGGATAATAGATGTCCGCGCCCAAACGCAAACGGTCCCCTTCCGCGGACGGTTTCTGCTGTGCCGCGCCTGCCGGCGCCGAAGCGGGGGACGGCGGCGGCGCCAAGACAGGGGCGGGAATGGAGGCGCGCTCGCTCAATGCCGCGGCATTCTCCAACGCAGGCACGGCCACGGCGCGCACGCGCACGGTCAGCGCACCCGTCGCGCCGCCATTCGGCTGCCCCGGCCGCAGCGGCAGCCACAGCAAGGCGGCATGCGCCAGCATAGACAGCCACAGCGCCAGCAGCAGCTTTTCCGCCATGTTCCAGGGCCGCAGCCTGATTTTCACAACCGTCGCTCCGCCCCTGAAAACACATCCATTCAGAACAGATTTACTTGGCGCTCAGCAGCTGCTCGATATCGCTGCCGTCGATCGCGCCCGGCACCAGGCGGCCGTTCGGGAAGATCAGCGCCGGCGTGCCGGTGACGCCCAGCTTCTCGCCCAAGGCCTGGATCTTGTCCAGGGCCGAAGTATCGCAGTTGTCCGGGCCGGTCAGCGGCTTGCCGTCGCGCATGAAGGCGGTCCAGGCGCCTACCTTGTCGGTGGCGCACCAGATCTGCTTGGACTTGCGCATCGCGTCCGGGTGCAACTGCGTCAGCGGGTACAGGAAGGTGTAGATGGTGACGTTGTCGATATCCTTCAGGCTCTCGCGCTCCAGCTTCTTGCAGAACGGGCAATCCGGATCGGTGAACACCGCCATCTTGCGCTCGCCCTTGCCGCGCACGTCCTTGAAGGCGTATTCGAGCGGCAGCGAGTTGAAGTCCACCTTGGACAGCTCGGCCATCTTCTTCTCGGTCAGGCTTTCCTTGTTCTTGGTGTCGATCAGGTCGCCGACGAACAGATAGCTGGCGTCGCTATTGGTGTACACCACCTGCTTGCCTTCCACCACCAGCTCATAAATGCCCTTGACCGGGGTGGCGCTGACGCTCTTGACCTGCTTATTGGGGAAATGGCTGAGAAAAGCCTTCTTCACATCGTCCAGATTGCCGCCGGCGGCCTGCGAGCAGGCCGCCAGGGACATCAGCATGGAGCTGGCCAGCGCCAGCGACTTCAATTTGGTTTTCATCAGCTTAGGTGTCCTTGTGGGAATTCAGTATCCGATCGCCTGCCGCGCCAGCTGGCGCTTCAGCGGCGCCAGGCGATTGGTCAGCGACAGGCCGGCATTGCGCAGCCAGGGCAGGCCCGGCAGCCGGGCCTGGAACAGGCGGTACAGGCTATCGCAGCCAAGTTGCATCGCCGCGACGGCTTCGCGCCGCTGTCGTTGGTGCCGACGCAGCAGCATCCAATCGCCGCAGTCCGGCGCGCACTGCAAGAGCGCGGCCAGCTGGGCGGCATCCTGGAAACCCAGGTTGACGCCCTGCCCCGCCAGCGGATGCACGGTATGGGCGGCGTCGCCCACCAGCGCCACCCGCTCGGCCACCACGCCCTCAGGCCGGATCAGCCGCAACGGGAAGGCCGCCGCCGGCGTCAAGGTCTCGAAGGCGCCCAGCAGCCCGCCGCCGGCATCCGCCACGTGCAACGCCAGTTCGGCAGGCGACAACTGCAGCAGCGATGGCGAATCAGAAGTGGACCACACCATGGAGATTCGGTTCCCGGCCATGGGCAACCAGGCCAGGATGTCATCGCCGAGAAACCATTGCCGCGCCACGCCGCCATGCGGCTTTTCGCAGGCGAAGTTGGCGACGACGCCGCTCTGGCCATAAGGTTTGACGTCGGCCGAGAGCCCCAGCTGGCCGCGCACCCAGGAATTGGCGCCATCGGCGCCGACCAGCAGCTCGGCGCGCAGCTCGCGGCCATCGTCCAGCGTCAGGCGCGCCTCGGCCGGCGTGGTGGCGAGGCCCTGCGCCGCACCAATCAACAGCTCCACATCGCTGGCCTGCAGACTACGCCACAGCGCCGCCAGCAGCCAGCGGTTTTCCACGATCCAGGCCAGCGCGTCGGCATCGGCGTCGGCGGCGGAAAACTCGATGCGCCCGCCGGCGTCGCCGCGGACATCCATCGCCGCGATGGTGCCGACCCGCTCCATGCTAGGCCAGGCGCCCAGGCTTTCCAGAAAGCGTCGGTTGGCGGGACTCACCGCGTAGACACGGGCGTCCCAGCCCCGCTCCAACGCCTCAAAATCCGGATGCCGCCGCTCCAGCAGCGCCACTCGCTTGCCTTCGCGCGCCAACGCCAATGCCAGACTGGCGCCAACCAGGCCGCCGCCGACGACGATGACTTGATATTTGTCGTAACGCATGGCTTATCCTTGCACGCCGAACACCAGATGGCCGGCGAATTTGCGCCGGAGCGCAGGCAGCGCGTCCAGCGTGGTCATGCCGATGCCGCGCAGCGCGTTCTGCAATGGATGGTGGCCGTCGAACAGCTTGATCAGGCCGTGGGTGAAGCCGACCACCGCATGGCTGTCCAGCTTGCGCGCGGCGGCATAGCGCTTCAGCGCGCGCGCGTCGCCGGGATCGCTGGCCCCCTCCAGCGCCTGGCACAAGCCGACGGCGTCGCGCAGGCCCAAGTTCAGGCCCTGCGCCGCCACCGGGTGCATGGTTTGCGCCGCATTGCCGATCAAGGCCACGCGGCCGCTGACCACCTGGCTGGCCTGGCGCAGCGCCAACGGGAAGCTGGCGCGCGGGCCGATGGACAAGACGCGGCCCTGGCGCTCGCCGAAAGCCTGCTGCAAGGACTCGCGCAGCGCGCTGTCGTCGGCGGCGACCAGGCGCTCGGCGTCGTCTTGGCTGCGCGTCCACACCAGCATGTAGCGCTCCCCGTGCGGCAGCAAGGCGAAGGGGCCGTCGTGGGCGAAGCGTTCGTAGGCCACGCCCATGGGCGGCCGCTCGGTTTCCACCTCGGCCAGCACCGCGCATTGGTGGTAGTCATGGCTCCGGCGATGGATGCCCGGCAGCGTTTCCGCCAGCGCGCCGCCTTCGGCCAACACGACTAGCCGGGCGGTCAGCAGGCGCTTGCCCAGCGGCGTTTCCACTTCGGCGCAGGCATACTGGCTCAGGCTCTTCACCGACGTCACCCGCGTCTGCCACAACACCTGCACGCCGGCACGCGCCAAGGCGCCGGAAAGGCCAGCCACCAGCGCCGGGTAGTCCACCACCGCTCCCAGGTGCGGCAAGCCGAGGTCGGACTTGTCCAACCGGGTACGGCCGCAGCTGCCCTGCTGCGACACATGAACGGTGTCGATGACGGTGGACGGCATGTCATCCGGCCAGGCGCCGGCATCGGCCAGCAGCTGGCGGCTGTGCCAGGACAGGGCCAGCGCGCGGGCGTCGCGCACCTCGGCCTCCCTGGCCCGCGCTTCAATCAGCAGCACGCGCCGGCCCTGCCGGGCCAGCCGCAGCGCCGCCAGCGCCCCCACCGGGCCGCCGCCGACAACCAGAACGTCGGCGTGTTCGCTGTTCATCGCATTCATATCATTCTCCGCGCATCAGCGCCTCGATCTCGGCTATCGTCTTGGGCGCCGCCGCGGTATACACCTCATTGCCGTCCGCGGTGACCAACACATCGTCCTCGATGCGCACGCCGATATTGTGGAAAGCCGCCGGCACATCGTCGGCCGGCCGGATATACAGGCCCGGCTCGATGGTGGTGCACATGCCCGGCTGGTAGCTGCGCCACTGGCCATGCAGCTTGCGCTGGCCGACATCGTGCACGTCCAGGCCTATCATGTGGCCGACCCCATGCATGTAGAAACGGCGGTACGCGCCGGACTCGATCACGCCATCCAGCGTGCCGCTCAACAAGCCCAGGTCCAGCATGCCTTGCGCCAGCACGCGCAGCGCGGCGTCGCCCGGCGCATGCCAGGCCGCGCCCGGCTTCACCGCGTCGATGCCGGCCAGTTCGGCCGCCAGCACCACCTCGTACACATCGCGCTGCGGCCCGCTGAAGCGGCCATTGGCCGGAAAAGTGCGGGTGATGTCGCCGGCGTAGCCCTGCAGTTCGCAACCGGCGTCGATCAGCACCAGATCGCCGTCGCGTATCCTGGCATCGTTGGCCACGTAGTGCAGGGTGCAGGCATTGGCGCCCGCCGCGACGATGGACTCATAAGCCTGATAGCGCGCGCCACGACCCACAAAGGCATGCAGCAGCTCGGCTTCCAGTTGGTATTCATTCATGCCTGGGCGGGCGGCGCGCATCGCCTGGATGTGGCCGGCGGCGGAAATCTCGCCGGCGCGGCGCAGCAAGGTTATCTCGTCCTCGTCTTTGACCATGCGCATCTCGTCCAGCAGCACGCGCAGGTCGCCATATTGCGACGGCGGGCGCGCGCCGGAACGCGCCTGCGCGCGCACCGCTTCCAGCCAGGTATTGACGCGGCGGTCGAATGCCTCGTCATGGCCCAGCGGCCACCACAGCTGGCTGCGGTCGATCAACAGTTCCGGAATCCGCTCCGCCATCTCCGACAGGGCATAGGCCTCGTCAAAGCCGAAAACCTCGCGCGCGCCATCAGGTCCGTGGCGGAAACCCTCCCAGACCTCCATCTCGGGATTGCGTTCGCGGCAAAACAGAATGGATTTGCCGCTGCGGCCGTCGAGCAGCAGCACCGCCTCCGGCTCGGCAACGCCGGTCAAGTACAGGAAATGGCTATCGGCGCGGTAGGGATAGTGGCAGTCGGCGTTGCGCACGGCCTCCGGCGCGGTGGGCAACAGAACGACGCCATCGCCGATCTGCGTCAGCAAACGGCGGCGGCGGGCGGCATGCGGCTGGGACATAGGGTGGCGGATTCCTGAAGCGGTAGTCGAAACGAATCAAGCCACCAGTTTACACCTGCGGCGGCCTCGCCCCAAGCCTGCTGGGGCGGCGCGCAGCACGGCGGCATGAAAAAACCCGGCATGGCCGGGTTGTTTCCCTTGATGGCGCGGGCTTATTCGCCGATGACCGCGGAGGTATACACCTCCTGCACATCGTCCAGGTCTTCCAGCGCGTCCAGCAGCTTTTGCATGCGGACGGCGTCGTCGCCAGTCAGTTCGGTCTCGTTCTCGGCCCGCATCGTCACTTCGCCCATCTCGGACTTGAAGCCCTTGGCTTCCAACGCGTCCTTGATATCGGTGAATTCGTAAGGGCCGGTGATCACTTCGATGGAACCATCGTCATTGGTGACCACGTCCTCGGCGCCGGCTTCCAGCGCCGCTTCCATCAGCGCATCCTCATCCACGCCCGGGGCGAACACCAGATAGCCGCAGTGCTTGAACTGGAACGCCACGCAGCCGTCGGTGCCCATATTGCCGCCGTACTTGGAGAAAGCATGGCGCACATCGGCCACGGTGCGGGTCTTGTTGTCGGTCAGACAGTCCACCATCACCGCGGCGCCGGCAATGCCATAGCCTTCATAACGGCATTCCACATAGTCCACGCCTTCCAGCTGACCGGTGCCGCGCTTGATCGCGTTCTCGATATTGTCCTTGGGCATGGACTCGGCCTTGGCCTTGTCCACGGCCAGGCGCAGGCGCGGGTTCATGTTGACGTCGCCCCCGCCCATCTTGGCGGCGACGGTGATTTCCTTGATCAGGCGGGTGAAGATCTTGCCACGTTTGGCATCCTGGCGACCCTTGCGGTGCTGGATGTTAGCCCATTTACTGTGACCTGCCATATTTGCCTCTGTCTGTTGGTTTGGTTCTCGCCGAACCCAATCGTCAATCAAAAATCGCGCCATTTTAACAGAAGCGGCCGCCGTCTACGAGATGGGGCCTATTTGGCCTGCAGCATCCTGAGCATCATTTCAAAGCCGGCCCGATACATCTGTTCGATCACCGGCACCATCATCGGCAGCGTCAAATAGAGCGTGCCGAAACCAATCATGATGGTCAGCGGGAAGCCAAAGGTGAAGATGTTGAACTGCGGCGCGGCGCGGGTCATCACGCCGATGGCCAGGTTGGTGATCAGCAGCGCGCCGATCACCGGCATGGTCAGGCGGATGCCCCACTCCACCATATGGGCGCCCCACAGCGCCAAAGCCTTGATGCCCTGAGCCGGCATCCCCATCCCGATAGGCAGCACGCGGAAGCTTTCCACCAGGGTGTGCAGCACCACATGGTGGCCATCGAACGATAAAAACAGGAAAAACGTGAACAAGGACAGCATCTGCGACACCACCGGCACCTGGGCCGCGTGAACGGGGTCGAAGAACATGGCGAAGCCCAGGCCGGTTTGCGCGCCGATGATGAAACCGGCTATCTCCACTGAGGTGATCACGAGGCGCATCACAAAGCCCATAGCCAGACCGATCAGCAGTTGCTGCAGCAGGATGGCGATGCCCTCAGCCGACACCAAAGGCACCGCTGGCAAGGGCGGCAACAAGGGCGCCAGCAAAACGGTCAGCATCAATGCGAAGCCCGCCTTGAAGGTCCGCGGCACGCCGCGATAGGCGAAGATGGGCTCCGTCAGGAACAAACCGACGATGCGCGCGAAGGGCCAGACAAAGACACTGACCCAGGCGTTGATCTCTACATCGCTCAGCGCCAGCATCAGCCAATCACATTCGGTATGCTCTGGAACAGTCGGGTGATGTACTCCATCAAGGTGTTCAGCATCCACGGTCCGGCCAGCACCAGCACCAGAAACATCGCCAGCAGCTTGGGAATGAAAGTCAGCGTCATTTCATTGATCTGGGTAGCCGCCTGCAGAATGCTGATCAGCAGGCCCACCAGCAGAGAAGTCAACAAGACCGGCGCCGATACGATGATCAGAATGTACAGCGCATTCTGCATGATGCTGATGACCAATTCAGGACTCATGACTCCTCCTCCCGCCAGCCGCCCTTGGCCAGCAGCCAATTGTCTATCGCCACGCCTTGCCGGATGATCCGGTTAGGACGCAGCAGCCGATAAGCCGCCCGCTCGAACACCGGACGGGACGCATGGCTGGCCCAAACGTAATACGCGTTGACGCCCGCCGCCGCGGCCTGGCGCTCCAGTTCGACAATCATGCGGCCGCCCAAGCCGCGCCGGGCGGCCCACGGCGCGACATACAGCATGTCGAACTCGCCGTTCCGCCTCAGCCAGGCGAATCCTGCCAGGCGGCCGTCCGCCGCCAGCGCCTTGCACGACCAGGCATCGCCCAGCCGACGCTGCCAGACCTGCGCGACCTCCTCATCCCAGCCCCGCTCAGGCGCCCAGGCCGCGCACTGTTCTTCAGTGTAAACCGTTACGGCCAAGGCGCGGACGCTGGCCTGGAACAAGGCATGACACGCCGGCAGATCAGCCGCCGACAGCGCTTCCAGCGGCATCGTCATCCCGTGTAAAAGCTCTGCACCAGCGAGCCCATCAGCAGGGTCCAGCCATCCACCAGCACAAACAGCATCATCTTGAACGGCAAGGAGATGGTCACCGGCGACACCATCATCATGCCCATCGCCATCAGGATGCTGGCGACAACCAGGTCGATGATCATGAAGGGGATGAAAACCATGAAGCCGATCTGGAACGCGGTTTTCAGCTCGCTGATGGCGAAGGCCGGCACCAGCGTCTTCATCGACACGTCTTCCTTGGACTGCGGCTTTTCCGACTGCGAAATCTCGATAAAGAAGGACAGATCCTTCTCCCGGGTCTGGCGCAGCATGAAAGCCTTCATCGGTTTGCTGGCTTCATCCAGCGCCTGGTTGAAGCTGATCTTGTCATCGGAAAACGGCACCCAGGCCTTGCTGTAGACCTGGTCGAAAGTCGGCCCCATGACGAACAGCGTCAGAAACAGCGCCAAACCGACAATCACCTGGTTGGGCGGCGCCTGGGTGGTGCCCAGCGCCTGCCGCAGCAGCGACAGCACGATCACGATCCGGGTGAAGGCTGTCATCATCAGCAGCATGGCCGGGATGAAGGTCAGCGCCGTCATGAACAACAGCATCTGCAGGCTGAGCGAGTAATTCTGCCCGCCGCCCGCCGCCGGCGAACTCGTCATCAGCGGCAGCCCCGCCGCCGCGTCGGCCAGCAAGGGCAACAACAAAGCCCCGCCTGACAGCAGGGCGATCACCAACTTTTTCTTCATGATTTGTCCCGCTGCCCCTGCCCGCCGCGGCTCTTGTCCAACGCGGCCTTCAACCAGCGGGCGAACGGCTCCGCCGGTTCTACTTGGGGCTGATCGGCGCCTTCCGGCCTGGGCATCTTGCTCAGCAGATTGACCTGCTGCGGCGTCACGCCCAGCACCAGCCATTCCCCCTCCAACTCGACGATCACCACCCTTTCCTTCTGGCCTATCATGGCGCCGCCGACCACGCGGACCCTGCCCGTGCCCCCCAGCATGCCGCCGGACAAGCGCTTGAACAGCCAGGCCACGCCGACGATGGCGCTCAGCACCACCGCCAGGCCCAGAATCACCTGCAACAGGCTGGCAAAAGGCGATGGCGCAGGCTGAGCCGGCACTTGCGCCGCCAGCGCCAGCGCCGACCACGCCAAACCGGATGCGCCAAGCAAGGCGCGCGAAGGATTCGGCATGATCCTCATTTCTGCAAGCGGCGAATGCGCTCGGCCGGCGTAATGATGTCGGTCAGGCGAATACCGAACTTGTCGTTGACCACCACCACCTCGCCCTGGGCAATCAGGCAGCCATTGACCAGAACGTCCATCGGCTCGCCCGCCATCCCGTCCAGCTCCACCACCGAGCCCTGCGCCAGCTGCAACAGGTTGCGGATGGCGATCTTGGTGCGGCCCAGCTCCACGGTCAGCTGCACCGGGATGTCCAGAATCATGTCCAGATTCTGCTGCGTGCCGCTGGCCGCGGCCGCCGTGCCCAACTCCTGGAACAAACCTTGCGCCGGCACCGCCTCCGGCGCTTCCGCCGGCTGGCTGTCCGCCACCTCCTGCTCCGCCATCGCGGCGGCCCAGTCGTCCATCGAAACTTCTTCCTCGGCGCCCGCCGCGCCGCCCTGCAGCTCTTCTTCGCTCATTGCTCTTTATCTCCCGGCAGCTCCAAGAACTCGTTCGCTCCCGCCAAAATCTTTTCCACTTTCAAGGCATAGCGGCCCTGTACCGTGCCGTAACTGGCTTCGAACACCGGAATGCCAGATACATCGGCCTCCACCCGCTCCGGAATCTCCACCATCACCACATCCCCCGCCTTCAGGTTCAGAATCTGCCCCAGGGTCACCTTGGATTGGGCCAGCGTGGCCACCAGCTCCACCTCGGCCGCCTGCACCTGATGCGTCATCAGGTTGACCCAGCGGTTATCCACTTCGGTGCGGTCCGCTTGCATCGTGCTGGAAAGCAGATCGCGGATCGGCTCCACCATGGAGTACGGCAAACAGATGTGGAAATCCCCGCCGCCCGCGCCCAGCTCGATATGGAAGGTCATCGCCACGACCACCTCGGTCGGGGTGGCGATATTGGCGAACTGGGTGTTCATTTCCGAGCGCAGATAGACAAACTCGATCGGATGCACCGGCTCCCAGGCCTTCTGGCACTCCGCAAACACCACCTCCAGCAGACGGTGGATGATGCGCTGCTCCGTCGGCGTGAAATCCCGCCCCTCCACCCGCACGTGGTAGCGGCCGTCGCTGCCGAACAGGTTGTCCACGATCAGGAACACCAGGTCCGGATCGAAGATCAAGAGGCCCGTGCCGCGCAGCGGCTTGACATGCACCAGATTCAGGTTGGTCGGCACCACCAGGTTGCGGATGAATTCGCTGTATTTCTGCACCCGCACCGGCCCCACGGAGATTTCCGCGTTGCGGCGGATGAAGTTGAACAGGCCGATGCGCAGATTGCGGGCAAAACGCTCGTTGATGATTTCAAGCGTCGGCATGCGGCCGCGGACAATGCGCTCCTGCCGACCAATGTCGTAGCCGCGGACGCCTGCGGCATCCTGGCTACCCTCATCATCGTCATCCTCGCCGGAGACGCCTCGTAATAGCGCGTCTACCTCTTCCTGGGACAGGATATCGTCGCCCATGGCGCTTACTGCTTCTGAATGATGAAGGAAGTGAAGAGGACGCTGTCGACGACGGGATCCTCGCCCGCGTCCATCGCCTCGTTGATGATCTGCTTGACCTGCGCCTTGAGCTTGACCTTGCCATCGGCGGTGCTGACCTCAGCGGCGGTTTTGGACGACAAGAGCAAAATGACCGCGCTGCGGATCTTGGGCGCATAGTCGGTGAATTTCTTCTTGGCCTCTTCGTCGCCCAGCTCCGCCTGCATGTCAACCTGCAGCAGGCTACCGTCATTGCCGGCCAGATTCACCACGAAAGTGTCCAGTTTTTCGAAAATCGGCGGACCTTCGTGTTTTTTCTTCGGTTTTTCCTTGACCTGCTCAGTCTGCGCCCCAGCCTGCGGCTTGCCCATGCTGGTGAACATATACGCGGCCAACCCGCCCACCGCGACCAATAGCAGAATCAGCAGCACGATGACGATCAGCATCAGCTTGTTGCCGCCGCCTCCTGCCTTTTTTTCCGCCTTATCCGCCTTTTTTTCGTCCGACATATGTTATGACCTGTTCTTTTATGGAGTGCCTAGTGAAATCTTAAACGATTTCCCCCCCATATTTTCCAGTTTTCTCGGACGGATGAACAGTGTCGTAATCAAATACGGTCAGGCAAATATACTGAGTATGCCGCGCGCGGCCTTGATCGAGGCCAGGGCGTCCACACCATCCACCTCAGGCAGACTCGCATCCTGGCGGCCGCGCTTCTGCTGGAATGCCTGTTGCTGCTGGCCGGAATTGCCGCTGGAAACCTGGGAATCGGTCAGTTGGATGCCGCTTGAGGACAGCATGGAACTGAGGCGGTGCATATTGTTTTCCAAAGCTTCGCGGGTCGCGGGCACGGCCGCGGTGAACAAAACTTGCGCCTGATCCGTGCCGTTCATCTTCAAGGTGATCTCAATCGGCCCCATCTGCGGCGGGTTCAACTGAATCTGCGCCTTGTCCATTTTCAGGCTGACCATACTCAGCACTTGCTCCCCCAGCGCTTTGCCCCAATTGGGATCGTTCAGCGTCTGCGGCAAGGCCAGCTGCGGCATATTGGCGCTGGCCGCCTGCGCTTGATTGCTTTGCTGCGGCTGCTGCAATTGCTGCAGCGGCAAGAATTGCGCGACCGTCTGATCCGGGTCCGGCAATTTTTGCTGGCTGCTCTGCCAGTTGAAACCCTGCTTGCCGACGGGCAGCAGCAATGTGGGATCTACCTTGGGGGCAGCTTGCTGAGCCTGCAGATCCTGCATCGGCAAATGAGTGGCAGACGGTTGCGCCAACAAGTCCTGCACCGGCGCCTTGTCTTGTGTCTGTTGAGTCGGCTGCTGCGTGGATGTCACTGGCGCCTGTTGCAGCTGCAAGGCAGCCAGCAGAGGCATGGCCAGCGCGGCTTGCGCAGAAGCGTCGCCGGACGAGTCATTGGGCTTGTCATCGCCAGGCTTGTCCGCCCCGGTGCCGCCATCTCCCAGCCCCGGCAACAGGCTGCCGATCGCGCTCATCTGCACGCCCAGCAGGCTGGCGAACAGATTGCCGGCCGCTCCCTCGGCGCCCCCTCCTGCAGCGGCGGAAGAACCGCCCGGGCCGGACGCGCCGCCGGCATTGGCAACTGGCGTAGTGACGATGATGGTCATGATCAAGCCTCGACTGAGTATTAGCCACTCGCTCAAAGCAAGGAGCGTGCCAGATCAGACATCCTCACCGTGCGTCTTATCCCAGAATTGCCGAGTAGCAAACTCGTCGGTGCGCCTTTGTTCGCGCTTGGCCTCCAGTTGCGCCTCGCGCTCGCGCTCGCGCTGCAGCAGCTTTTCGTAGGCCTTGAATTTTTTGTATTCATGTTGCCAAGCTTGCCGCTCCAGCATGAAGCGCTGGGTGCAGCGATCCACATCCTGCCGCTGCTGGATCATGGCTTCATCCAGTCGGGACAGGAAGCGATGGAAATCCTGATACTGGATCACCGTCATGCCCTTGCTGCCGCCCGCCACCAGCCGCTGGCGATATTCATTGCGGAAATCGTCCAACTGCGTCAGCCGCATGTGAGCCTGATTGAGGCTGTTCTGCGCCAGGCTCATCCGCTCCGCCGCCGACTGCTGCCTTTCGTCGGCCAGCCTCACCAGCAGCAGATACTTGCTTTCCGCCATGGATCAACCTCAGGCCAGCACGCTCGCCAATTGCTCGCAGCAGGAGGCGTAGTCGTGCGATTCATGCATAGGCTGGGTCAGGAAACCCACCATGGGCAAATGGCGGCGCATCGCATCGTCCAGCACCGGATCGGAGCCGGCGACATAGGCGCCCACGCTGATCAGATCGCGATTGCGCCGATAGCGCGAATACAATTGCTTGAAATGACGCGCCATATCCATTTGCTGCTGCGGCACGATGTCGACCATCACCCGGCTGATCGATTGCTCGATGTCGATGGCGGGATAATGCCCTGCCTCGGCCAGATCGCGCGACAGCACGAAGTGGCCATCGAGGATGGCGCGCGCCGAGTCGGCGATCGGATCCTGCTGATCGTCGCCCTCGGACAGCACGGTATAGAAGCCGGTGATCGAACCGCCGCCTTCCTCGCCATTGCCGGCGCGCTCGATCAATTGCGGCAAGCGGGCGAACACGGACGGCGGATAGCCCTTGGTCACCGGCGGCTCGCCAATGGCCAGGGCGATCTCGCGCTGCGCCATCGCGTAACGGGTGACCGAATCCATCAGCAGCAGCACGTCCAGGCCCTGGGCGCGGAAATACTCGGCCAGCGCGGTGGCGTAGGCCGCGCCATGCAGCCGCATCAAGGGCGGCATGTCGGCCGGGGCCGCCACCACCACCGAGCGCGCCCGCCCTTCGTCGCCCAGGATGTTGTCGATGAAGTCCTTCACCTCGCGGCCCCGTTCGCCGATCAGGCCCACCACCACCACGTCGGCCTTGGTAAAGCGGGCCATCATGCCCAGCAGGACCGATTTGCCGACGCCCGAGCCGGCGAACAAGCCCAGACGCTGGCCCCGCCCCACGGTCAACAGGCCGTTGATGGCGCGCACGCCGACATCCAGCACATCATGCACCGGGGTGCGGTCCAGCGGGTTGATCGGTTGGCTGTAAAGGGGGAACCAGGCATCGGGATGGATGGGACCCAAGCCGTCCAGCGGCCGCCCCAGGGAATCCAGCACGCGGCCCAGCAGACTGAGGCCTACCGGCACCTGGCGGCCGACGGAGAGATCGGCGCGCGCGGCGCCGCGAGCATGCCCGTACATCGGCGGCGCATGCGAAGCCAATGGCAACACCGGCGTGCCCGGCAGCAAGCCGTGGACATTGGTCAAAGGCATCAGAAACACTTTGTCGCCGGCAAAGCCAACCACCTCGGCCTCGACCGCCTGATCGTCGGCCAGCACCACCCGGCAGGCGCTGCCGACCGGCAACTTGATGCCCACCGCTTCCATCACCATGCCGGTGACGCGCACCAGCCTGCCGCAAGGCTGCCACAACGAGGCCGAGGCCGCAGCCTCGCCGCAGGCGTCCAGCCAGGCGCGTTGCCGCTCAAGCAGACCGCTGCTCATCTCCCGCCTCCAGCCCTAAGGCCCGGCTCAAGGCAGCCAGGCGGGTTTCGACGCTCATGTCCAAGCGCGCCGACGCGGTATCGATAACGCAGCCGCCGCGCGTGATCGCCGGATCTTCTATCCACTGCCAAGCCGTCTCCGGCGTTTCCTGCTGCAAGAACTCGCGCGCCGCTTCCACATCGGCGGGATTGACGCGCAAGCGGGCCGTGGCAAGCGTGGACGGCAAGTCCGCCAGGGCCGATTGCAATAAGGGCAGCAAAGCCTGCTTGTCCTGCAGCAACTGCTGCTGCATCAGCTTCTGCGCCAGTTGCCAGGCCAATCGCAGCACATCCTGCGCCAGCTCTTGCTCGACGCGCGCCAGCTCCGCGGAAAAACTGCCCGCCATCGACTGCAGGGACTGCCAGGCCTCATCCAGCCTGGGCTGCAGCTCGGCCCGCGCCTCGGCAGCGCCCTGCTCGCGCCCGGCTTGCATGCCCTGCTCGAAACCCTCGGCGCGGCCAGCTTCCAGCCCCGCATCATGCCCGGCTTGCCAGGCTTCCTGATGAATGGCCTCCAGCTCGGCCGCAGTCGGATAGCTCAAGGCCGGCTCGTCTTCCGGCGCCGCGTCCTCCGCCATTTCAGCCTGCTCGGCCATGGCCTCGGCCTCCGCCAGCGGCACTGGCGCCGCAGACTCGGCCTCGCTGGCCGCGATCCGCTCCGCCAGACTGGGCCCGGGCTTGCGCATCTGCGCCATCGCCACCAGCTGGGCCGGAGACAGCGCCTGGGTGAACCCATCCAGCGAGGCTGGACTCCAGCTGCTCCAGCTTTCCAGCTCTTCGCCGGGAATGATGGGATTATTCGACGAGGCCTTCATCACCGCCCTTGCTGCCTAGCACGATCTGGCCGTCGTCGGCGAGCTTGCGCACCACCTTGAGGATTTCCTTCTGCTCGGCCTCGACCTCGGACAGCTTGACCGGTCCCTTGGACTCCAGGTCGTCGCGCAACATTTCCGCCGCGCGCTGCGACATATTGCGGAAGATCTTTTCCTTCAGCTCGTTGCTGGTGCCCTTCAAGGCGATCACCAGCGAATCGGACTGCACCTCGCGCAGAATGGTCTGGATCGAGCGATCGTCGACATCGAGCAGGTTTTCGAACACGAACATCTTGTCCTGAATCCGTTGCGCCAGCTCCGGATCGTATTCGCGGATATAGCCAAGGGCGGAGGCCTCGACATTGCCGCCCATGAAGTTGAGGATTTCGGCAGTGAGCCCCACGCCGCCGGACGCGCTCTTCTTGATGCGGTCCGAACCGGACAACAGCTGGGTAAGCACGTCGTTCAGCTCGCGCAGCGCCTGCGGCTGCACCCCCTCCAGGGTGGCGGTGCGGATCAGCACCTCGTTGCGCATGCGCTCCGGGAAGAACGACAGGATGGAACTGGACAAGTCCGGCTCCAGATGCACCAGAATCGTGGCGATGATCTGCGGGTGTTCGTGGCGGATCAAATCGGCGGCGGAGGACGGGTCCATCCATTTCAGGCTTTCGATGCCGCTGTGATCGTTGCCCTGCATGATCTTGTCCAGCAGGTTGGCCGCTTTGTCCGGCCCCAGCGCTTCCACCAGCACATTGCGCAGATATTCGTCGGAAGCGCCGATGCTGGCGCGGGCCTGGCACTCCTGCCGGAACTGCTCCACCACGTCGTCGATCTGCTCATAGCTGAGGTTGTTGATCGCCGCCATGGCCAGTGAAATCTTCTGCACCTCTTTCGGCCCCAGGTACTTGAATACCTCGACCGCCTCGGCCTGCCCCAGGCTGAACAGCAGGATGGCGCTTTTGCGAATGCCGTTATCACTCATCGGAGCTGATCCATTCCTTGATGATCTGAGCCGCCATGCGCGGATCGGACTTCACGATCTCGCGCACCGCCTCCAGATTGGTGCTGTACTGGCGCCGCTGCGCTTCGCGCGGATCTTCCGGCGCACCGCTGCCAGCCATGCCGGCAGCCATCTCGCCCTCTTCGCCTTCTTCTCCCGCCACGCCCAGCAAGCGACCGCCTTTGGCGCCTGCAGCGCCCTCGGCTTCACCCGGCGCCGGCGGCGGCTTGACCAGATCGCGCATGATGGGACGCACCACGCCAAACAGCAGATACAACAGCGCTATCGCCAGCAAGCCATACTTGATCAGGCTGGTACCGTTGCCGGTGACATAATCGACCACCCGCTCCTGCACGGTAACCGGTTGGGCATTGTCGGCGAAGGCGGCGTTGGCGACATTCAGCGTATCGCCGCGGCTGGCGTTGTAGCCCATCGCCTCTTTGACCAGATTGTTGATCTGCTGCACTTCCTGCGCCGTCAACGGCGTCGGTTTCATTTCGCCGTTCTTGTCCGGCATGCGCCGGTAATTGACCACCACCGCGGCGGACAGCCGCTTGACCACGCCAGTCGGCACCTTGGTGTGCTGAATGGTCTTGTCCACTTCGTAATTGGTGGTGATGTCGCGCTGCAAAGTGCCGCTGGCGCTGACGCTCTGGCCGGATAGATTGGCCGTGCCCGGCGCCGCGCCCGGCGGCAGCGTGATGGGCGCCGACGCCGCAGATGGGGGCTGATTGGACAAGGCGCCCGGCACGCCGCTGGGAAGGGCGGAGCCATTGACCAGCTTTTCGCTGATCTGCTGGCTGCGCGTGGCCGACGGGTTGGGGCTGGAGTTGGGACGGTAGGTCTCGGACGTCTGCTCGATCTCGGAAAAATCGACATTTGCCGTCACTTGGGCGCGCGCGTTGCCCTTGCCGAATATCGGCTCCAGAATGTCTTCGATGCGCTTGACGTAGCCTTCCTCGATCTGGCGCACGAATCCCAACTGACGCTGGTCCAACCCGGAGTTTTCATCCGCTCCCTGCTGCTTGGACAACAGATTGCCGTCTTGATCGACGATGGTGACGTTCTTCAAGGTCAAATTGGGCACCGAGCTGGACACCAGGTGCAGAATGCCGGCCACTTGGCCAGCATCCAACATGCGCCCCGGATACAACTCCAGCATCACGGAGGCGGTGGGCGCCTGCTGCTCCCGCACGAATACGCTCTGCTTGGGCGTAGCGATGTGGACGCGGGCGCTCTGCACCGAAGAAATCGCCTCGATGGTGCGCGCCAGCTCGCCTTCGATCGAACGCTGATAGTTGACCTGCTCGGCGAACTGGCTGATGCCGAACTTCTGGTTGTCCATCAACTCGAAGCCGACGCCGCTGGCCTTGGGCAAGCCCTGCGCTGCCAATCTAAGCCTGACGTCATAGACCTTGTCCGCAGGAACAGAGATCGCGCCGCCCTCGCCCAACTGATACGGAATGTTCATTTGCTGCAGCGCAGCCGTAATCTGGCCGCCATCGCGATCAGCCAGATTGGAAAACAAAACCTTGTAAGAGGGGGTGCGATTGAGAACGACAGCGCCGACGACGACGGCGAAAATGGCCGCCAACGCCGTCAGAAACAGGATTTTTTTATTGCTTGGCAAGGCCTTGAAGCGGTCTCCCGCTTCATTCAAACGAGCGCGCCAAACAGGAGTTGCGTTTTCTTCTGCCAGATCAGCCATACGGTGGTATTAGGTTGAGGTCCACCGCCGCCCAATCTGTGGATCCGACAGCGTTAGACTTGGGTATTCATGATTTCCTGATAGGCGCTGACAAGTTTATTGCGCGCCTGAACCATGGTCTGGAACGACAGGCTGGCTTTCTGCAACGACATCATCACATCCTGCAGATTGACTTCCTTGTTGTCGCCCAGCTGAAACTGCTTCTGCATTTCCTCCGAAGTCTGCTGCGCCGAATTCACTTGGTCTATCGTCGACTTAAGCACGTCGGAAAAGTCGACTTGCGGCGTCTGCTGCGCAGCCGGCGGCTGCTTGCCCCCCGCTAACGCCGCAGCGCTTTTCAGTTCGCCCAGCAACTGGTCGATATTGTTTGACATGGCTACTCCGTGCCATTTCCCTCCGGAACATCCTGGCCAGCCGCAGCGGAATCCTCATCACGGTAACGCTGCAATTTATAGCGCAAAGTGCGCTCGCTGATGCCCAGTTTTTCCGCCGCCAGCTTCTTCACGCCGCCGACAGCTCCCAATGTTTCCAGAATATGGCGTTTTTCAAGGGTTTTCATGTCGGTTTCATCCGACACCGAACCGTCCAAATCGGACGCCGTCCGGGTAAGCTGCCCCACGCCCGTAATATCGCCCAGCAACAAATCAGCGGCAATAATTTCCGCCCCGGCGGCAAGTATTACCGCCCGCTGCACGACATTATCCAGTTCGCGGATGTTACCCTCCCAACTATAGGCCGTCAAATGACGTTCCGCATCCCTGGAAAACACCAGAGATGTCCGTCCTGCGGCCTCTGCATGTCTTTTAAGCAGGAATCGTGCCAAAGGCAGGATATCGTCCGGACGCTCAGCCAATGCCGGTATGCGCAAGGGAAAAACATTCAAGCGAAAATACAGGTCCTCACGAAACCGCCCCGCTTCCACTTCCGCCTGCAAATCGCGGTTGGAGGTGGCCAGCACCCGGATGTCCAGCTTGATGGTGCGGGTGCTGCCAATGCGCTCCACCTCCCGCTCCTGCAGCACCCGCAACAGCTTGGCTTGCAGCGATAGCGGCATCTCGGTGACTTCGTCCAACAGAATGGTGCCGCCCTGCGCCTGCTCGAACTTGCCGGGCAAGGCCTGCGCCGCGCCGGTAAAGGCGCCGCGCTCATGGCCAAACAGCGTGGACTCCAGCAGATTATCCGGGATCGCCGCGCAGTTGACGGCGACGAATGGGCCGGATGCGCGCCGAGAGTAGCGATGGATATAACGCGCCAATACTTCCTTGCCGGTGCCGCTGGGACCGCTGATCATCACGCTGGCGTCGCTCTGCGCCACCCGTCCCGCCAAGGCGAACAGCTGGCGCATGGCGGCGGACTCCGCCACCACGTCGCCGCCTTCGTCGCCAGGCATGGCCAGCAGATGCTTCTCCACCTCCGCCAGCAGGCTCTGCGGTTCGAATGGCTTCAACAGATAGTGGCTGGCGCCGGCTCGCAATAGTTCGATGGCCCGTTCAATCACGCCATAGGCCGTCATCAGAATGAAGGGCACGCCGGGGTAATGCTTCTTGACCTCTTCAAACAGGGCATAGCCGTCCATCGGCGCCATCTGGGCATCCGAAATGATCAAGCCTACCGGTTCCTGCTTCAGCCGCTGCAAGGCCTGGCCGCCATCCGCCGCTTCCAGGGTCGGGTATCCGGACAGCATCAAGGTGTCGATGATGGCTTCGCGCAGGTCGGCATCGTCTTCGACCACTAAAATCGGTAAATACTTCATGGAATCCAATGTGTTTATCTATATCGTCGGCTGGCGCTGATGCACCAGCACCATGAGTCGCTGGGCAATGCCGGACAGCGCCATCACCTCATGCGCGGCGCCCAGCGCGATGGCCTCCTTCGGCATGCCAAACACGACGCAACTGGCTTCGTCTTGCGCGATATTCCAGGCCCCGGCCTGTTTCATCTCCAACATGCCGTTGGCGCCGTCGCGCCCCATGCCGGTCAGGATGATGCCGATGGCGTGTTTGCCCACCAGATTGGCGGCGGAGCGAAACAGCACATCCACCGAGGGCCGGTGCCGATTGACGGCCGGGCCATTGTTCAGCGAAGTGCTGTAGCCTATCGTCGGCGCGTTCTTGATCAGCAGATGGGAATGCCCCGGGGCGATGTAAACCGTCCCCGCCTGCAGGCGCTCATTGTCTTCCGCCTCCTTCACCCGCAAGCGGCACAATGAATCCAGACGCTGCGCAAACGACTGGGTGAACATTTCCGGCATATGCTGGGCCACCAGAATCGGCGGCATATTGGCAGGCAAGGCAGTCAACAGGGTACGCAAGGCTTCGGTGCCCCCGGTGGACGAACCGATGACGACGATGGTCTGGCTCGCCAGCGGCGTCTTGGTCGGCTGACGCGGCAGGATCACGTCAGCGCTATGACTGGGAACGATCTCCAACGGCGTCTTGTTCGCTCGCTCGCGCGAAGTCAGGGCCATGATTTTACCTTGCGACATGGTCCGCCTGCGGCGAAACGCCGCCACGGGCTTATTAAAGAGAAAAGGTATTTCCGTCAGCTTAGCAGCAGTTGACGGCCGCAGTCAGCCCTTCGTCCTGTTCAATCGGCGCGCCGAGCCAGTTGACGCAGCCAGCCATCGCAGGCCGCCTCCAGCATGTCCAACACGGCTTCGAATCCCTGGCTGCCGCCATAATACGGATCCGGCACCTCGCGCGCCTCGCCCAGCGGTTCCAATATCAAATGCAACCGGTCCTGGAGATGGGCCGGACATTGGCGACGCAAGTCCGCCAGATTGCGCTTGTCGGCCGCCAGGATCAGATCAAAGCCGGCAAAGTCGGCGTCGCTCACTTGGCGGGCGCGCAGCGCGGACAAGTCGTACCCGCGTCGCGCCGCCGCCCGCGCGCTGCGCTCATCAGGCGGCTCACCCACGTGATAGCCATGCGTGCCGGCGGAGTCTATCCGCACCCTGCCCAACAGGCCAGCCTGCGCCAGCTTGGCCCGCATGATGCCCTCCGCCGTAGGCGAGCGGCAGATATTGCCATGGCAGACAAAAAGAATCGAATACTCTACACGCTGATTTTGCATTGATTTAACAAGCCTTTGTGCGCTTTACTGGGCTATGGCGCAATACTGCGCGATGAACAGCTTTTTAAACAGGATATCACGGTAAATAAGCCATTTTAAACGTAGCGATTTGCTGAAGATTTTTAATTGCAGCCGCCGGCCAATCTAATTAATCATCGGTCCGCCGAGCACAATCCATCGCGCCAGCCACGCTTAATCGGCTTCCTCAAGCGCCCTTTTCGTCAAATGCTGTAATTCATCCCGCATCTCCAGCACCAGCCGCCACAGGCTTTCCGCCGCCGGCGACAGCGTGCGGTTGCGGCGGCGTATCAGCACGATGCGGCGACTCTCTCGCGGCAGCAGCGCCCGCGCCAGCAGATCGCAGCCGGCCGGAAACGGCATCGCCAGGCCAGGCGACACGCTGATGCCTATGCCCGCCGCCACCATGCGGAACACCGAGTTCGAGTGCCCCAGCTGCTGCGCCACCGGGCAATGGATCCCATGCCTCTGCAGCAGTTGATCGATCAAAGGCCGGCTGCCGGAGCTGCCATCCAGCAACACCAGCGTTTCGCCATCGAGTTGGCGCCAGGTCGCGGCGGCTTGCGCGGCCAGGTGATGATCGGGGCGGCACACCAGCCAGAAGTCGTCCTGCAGAATGACTTCCTGCTCCAGCTCGTCCGAAGGCTCCGGCTCCACCACCAGGCCAAAATCCACCGCGCCGCTCTTTACCGCTTCCACATTGAGGCGCTGCACCTGGTCTTGCAGATGCAGGCTCAACTGCGGATAGCGCTGGCGGCTGGCGGCGATGATGGCCGGCATCAGGCTGGCGGACAGCGTGGGACTGCTGGCGACATGGACCGTGCCCATGGCCTGCCCGCCCTCCTTGCGCGCCGCATCCAGCACCTCGTCCAGCGCGTCCAGCGCGCGCGCCAGCTTGGGCAGCAAGCGGCGTCCGGCCTCGGTCAGCACCACTTCGCGCGTGGTGCGGTCCAGCAGGCGCACGGCCAGCGTCTCTTCCAGCTCCCTGACCGCGCGGCTGACCGCAGGCTGGGTCAAACCCAGTTCATCGCCGGCGCGGCTGAAACCGCCTTGCTCGGCGACTGTCCGGAACACGCGCAATTGTCGCAAGGTGAAATTCATAAATTAAAGTCATTAATTGATCATATAAATGCATTTGTATTCTGAATTGAGCTGCGTTTCAATAGTGACATTGCTGTTACACCTTGCGGGACCGACATGCCCAAATTGCTGGATTCTTTCACGCTGGCGCTGATCGCCACCGTCGCGCTGGCCAGTCTGCTGCCCTGCTCCGGCGAGGCCGCGCAGATTTTCAACCTCGTCACCAACCTGGCCATCGGCCTGCTGTTCTTTCTGCACGGCGCCAAGCTGTCGCGGGAAGCGGTGCTGGCCGGCGCCGGACACTGGCGGCTGCACTTGACGGTGCTGGCCTGCACCTTCGCCCTGTTTCCCTTGCTGGGCCTGTTGCTCAAGCCGGCACTGGCCCCGCTGGTGACGCCGGAGCTGTATCTGGGCGTGCTGTATCTGTGCATGCTGCCGTCCACCGTGCAATCGTCCATCGCCTTCACCTCGATGGCGCAGGGCAATGTGCCGGCGGCCATCTGCAGCGCCACCGCGTCCAATCTGCTGGGCATCTTCCTCACCCCGCTGCTGGTGGGTTGGTTGATCGTCGATCACGGCGGCGCCGGTCAAAACATGAGGTCGGCGCTGGGCATCGTCTACCAGTTGCTGCTGCCCTTCGTGGCCGGCCAGATTGCCCGCCGCTGGCTAGGAGGCTGGGTGGACAAGCACAAGGCGGTGCTGAAGTATGTGGACCAGGGATCGATTCTGATGGTGGTGTACACCGCTTTCAGCGCCGCGGTGATCAGCGGCCTATGGCGGCAGACGCCGCCGGCCGCGCTGGCGGGGCTGCTGGCGGTCAATGGCGTGCTGCTGGGGCTGCTGCTGGCGATCACCACGCTGGCCGGCCGCAAGCTGGGCTTCAACCGCGAAGACCGGATCACCATCTTGTTCTGCGGTTCCAAGAAAAGCCTGGCCAGCGGCGTGCCGATGGCCAAGGTGCTGTTCGCCGGCCATGCGATCGGCGCCATCGTGCTGCCGCTGATGCTGTTCCACCAGATCCAGCTGATGGTGTGCGCGATGCTGGCCCAGCGCTACCGCAGCCGACAGATGCGTTCAGCGCGGGCCGAAACCCGCGCCTAGCCATCGCGTCATCCCCGCCTGCGCGGGGATTTTTCATTGCGCCGCGTGCAGCAACGCCAGATAGCGGTCGATCAGCTCCGGACCGTGTTCGGCATCCTGGTGGCCGGCGATGACGGTGTCGACATCCAGATCCAGTGCCTTGAGCTTTTCCAGCGTTTTGGGGTATTCCGCCAAGTCGGCATAGCGCATATTGCCCAACTCCGGCTTGAGGATGCAGTTGCCATAAAGCACTTTTTCTTGCGGAAAATAGACAAAGATGCCGTCTTTGGTATGGGCCGGCCCCAGATAGAACGCGCGCACCCGGTCGTTTTGCAAGGAGAAGTCGCCCGCAAACACCTGATCCGGCAACACCAGCGGCAAGGCCGGATAATCGGGAAAACCTTGGCGGGTGAAGGCGACCACCTCATCCCAGCCGGCGCGCATCTCGTCCGCCGTCAGCCGGGTGGACACGATGCGCGCGCCTATGCTCTTCCAGTAGGCGTTGCCGCCGGCGCGATCGGTATGGTAATTGGTGTTGATCACCTCGGTGATCGGCTTATCGGTCACGCGGCGGATCTGTTCCGCCAGTTCGCGCGCGGTATCCGGCGTCCAGGTCGCCCCCACCACCGTCACGTTCGCGCTGCCGATGTACACCACCGAATTCTCCCGCGTGTAGTAGCTGTCTTCCGCCACATAAACGCCGCCGCGCACCGGCTTCAACGCCATCTTGCCATCCGCGGCGCCAGCCGTCGCTGCCCAGACCAAAGCCAGAACCCATGCCGCCAAGCGACCGCCCATCTTGAATATTTTGTGCATTCCATCATCCATCAGTATTGATAATTAAGCCGCAAATCACCCCGATGCCTGTCAGCGCGAGAACTTGCCGCCTGCTTGACGTTCAAATGCCGGAGACCGGCGCTGCCATGCCGGCAATAAATTGTTTTAAAAAGAAAAACCGGCAAATGTCCGTGACAGGAATTCTAGGGGCGGCGTCCTGCTTGGCAAACGCCGCCTACCGTAACCTCCGTAACTAGAAACCGCGATGATGCCATCCACCGCCGATCTATCTTTCGAGCTTAGCCCGCCATATCACGCTGTCGGCGCCCCGGCCCGTTTCCAGTCGCTATGGCTGCTGGTCCGTTTGTATTACGCCAGCGTCCATGAAGACGGCCCGTTGCCGGCCGCCGCCTTGCGGCAGCGTTTTCCGACCACGCGCGGACTGCGCATGCTGGTATCGCGCGCCTTCGCCGACTTTGCCCGCTGGGGAGTGGAAGTGGGTTGGGGAGCGCCGGGACGCGTGGCCGTGGCGCTGCTGAATCCTGCCGGGCGCAGCCGCGGCCCGTTCTGGCTGCCGGCAAGCACGCGGCAACGGCTGCGTTTCACGCTGCAAGGGCAAGCGGCAGGACGCGAAGCGCTGGAGCAGTTTTTGGGATTGCACGCCGCCTCGACAGCAAGCGCGGACGACCCGCTGGCCGAGCTGATGCAGGATCTTGATTACTGGAGCCGGCTGACGCAGGCGATCCGGGACGAACGCGATGGCCTGGGCCGGCAGTCGGGTCGCCAGACCGCCGCCGCTTTTCACGCCGCCAGCGCGTGCGCGCACAACGATTTCCAGCAAGCGCTGGCCTTGATGAAGGAAAGCCTGGCCTGGCGCCGCAGCGCGCAAATGGACGATAGCCGGGTGGCGCTGAAACGGCTGGGCAGCGCGCTGGCGGGAAGCCGTTTCGCCAATGCCCAACCCACCTTCGCCGCGATGGCGCGCATCGCCGAGGCCTGGGACGGCTATGCGCGCGGCGAAACCGCCGCAGCCGAGGCCAGCCTGGCCCAGCTGCATGCGTCTCCCGAACTGCAGCCGGTGTTCCGCTACAACCCACGGGTCCGTTTCGAGTGCCTGAACCTGAGCGCGCTGCTGCACAAGCAGGCGGCGCTGAGCGACAATCAGCCCCAGCGGGCGCAGGCCGCGCTGCAAGCCTTGGCCGGCGCGTTGGAGGCCGCCTACGAAGCCGACTCGATAGACTCCGCCCAGCATGTGGCGGCCAATATCGGCTGGTGCCTGTGGCTGTTCTGGCGGCAGCGGCTGATCGACGGCGAGCGCGCGCTGCCGGCGGAGGCGATGCAGCGCCAAGCGATACGCTGGCTGGGCTTGTCGGAATGGATTTGCGACCGCTTTGGCGGCGGCAATGGCTCGGCCTGGAACACCATTTTTCTGCTGCGCGTCGCCCGCGGCAATTGCGCTGGCGCCATCCCCCCCTCGCTGGCGGCCTTCCAGTCCAACCGCCCCTTTCCGCCGTCCCAGTTAGGCAAGGCGCTGAAACTCAGTCCTTGCCCATTCTCGCCGGCCAAGGGTTATGGCAACTGGTCGGCCTTGGCGGAATTGACGCTGGAGGAGCATGACCAGGGCCGGCTGCCGCTGGCGCCGCTGCAACTGGCGAATCTTTTGCTGGAAACGCTGTGGTTCCAGGCGCAGGAACAGGGGCTGAGCCGCGCCGCCTGCGGCAATGCCGCGCGGCTGCTGGCCTTGCTGCCCGAGCTGCGCCGCAATGAGCGCAGTTTCTTCCGCGCGGAACTGGCCACCCTGCCGCAGGAGTTGCTGGAAACAACTTAAAAAATACCCCGCGTCATTCCGGCGCGGGGCATCGCTTGCGGCATCCTGACGCTTACAGATCGCTGAGCCAGGCTTTTTCCTTCAATTCCTTCAATTCGTCGCGGATGCGCGCGGCCTTTTCGAACTCCAGGTTGCGCGCCGCCTCCAGCATGTCCTTCTCCAGCCGCTTGATCTCCTTGGCCAGCGTCTTCTCGTCCATCATCGCCACCTTGGCCTCATCCACCAGCTTCTTGCGCTCGGCCTCGACGCTGTAAACGCCATCGATGATGTCCTTGACCCTCTTCTCCACCCCCTTGGGCGTGATGCCGTGTTCGACATTGAAAGCCATCTGCTTGGCGCGGCGGCGCTCGGTCTCGTCCATCGCCCGCTTCATGGAGTCGGTGATGCGGTCGGCGTACAGCAATGCCCTGCCGTGCAGATTGCGCGCGGCGCGGCCTATGGTCTGGATCAGGCTGCGCTCGCTGCGCAGGAAGCCCTCCTTGTCGGCGTCCAAGATGGCCACCAGGCTCACCTCGGGAATGTCGAGGCCTTCGCGCAGCAGGTTGATGCCGATCAGCACGTCGAACATGCCCAGGCGCAAGTCGCGGATGATCTCCACCCGCTCCACGGTGTCGATGTCGCTGTGCAGATAGCGCACCTTGATGCCGTGCTCGGTGTAGTAATCGGCCAATTGCTCGGCCATGCGCTTGGTCAGCGTGGTGACCAGCACGCGCTCGCCGCGCTCCATGCGCAAGCGGATTTCGGACAGCAGATCATCCACTTGCGTCGCCACCGGGCGGATCTCGATTTCCGGATCCACCAGGCCGGTCGGCCGCACCACCTGCTCCACCACTTGGCCGGCATGCTCCTTCTCGTAAACCGCCGGCGTGGCGGAGACGAAGATGGTCTGCGGCATCAGTTTCTCGAACTCATGGAACTTCAACGGCCGGTTGTCCGCAGCCGAGGGCAGGCGGAAGCCGTATTCCACCAGATTGGCCTTGCGCGCCGCGTCGCCCTTGTACATCGCCCCCACCTGCGGCACGGTGACGTGGCTTTCGTCGATGAACATCAGCGCGTTCTTGGGCAGGTAGTCGATCAGCGTCGGCGGCGGATCGCCGGGGCCGCGGCCAGAGAAGTGGCGCGAATAGTTTTCGATGCCCTTGCAGAAGCCCATCTCGTACAGCATTTCCAGGTCGAAGCGGGTGCGCTGTTCGATGCGCTGCGCCTCCACCAGCTTGCCCTCTTTCTGATACCACTCGATGCGGTGGCGCAGCTCGTCCTTGATCTGCTCGCAGGCGCGCAGCACGGTGTCGCGCGGCGTCACGTAGTGGCTGGACGGGAACACGGTGAAGCGGCCGACGCGCTGCTTGGTGACGCCGGTCAAGGGATCGAACAGCGTCAGCGTTTCCACCTCGTCGTCAAACAGGCTGACGCGCAGCGCGGTATCGCTGCTTTCCGCCGGATAGATGTCGATCACGTCGCCGCGCACGCGGAAGGTGCCGCGGCCGAAGTCGATATCGTTGCGACTGTACTGCATGGTGGTGAGCCGGCTGATCATTTCGCGCTGCGGCGTGGTCTCGCCTTCCTTCAGGTGCAGGATCATCTGGTGGTAGTCGGACGGATCGCCGATACCGTAGATCGCCGACACCGTCGCCACGATGATGCAGTCCGGCCGCTCCAATATCGACTTGGTGGCCGACAGCCGCATCTGCTCGATGTGCTCGTTGATGCTGGAGTCTTTCTCGATGAACAGGTCGCGGCTGGGCACGTAGGCTTCCGGCTGGTAGTAGTCGTAATAGGAGACGAAATACTCCACCGCGTTGTGCGGAAAGAACTCGCGCATCTCGCTGTACAACTGCGCCGCCAGCGTCTTGTTGTGCGCCATGATGATGGCCGGCCGCCCGGTTTGGGCGATGACGTTGGCCATGGTGTAGGTCTTGCCGGAACCGGTCACCCCCAGCAGGGTCTGGTAGGACAGGCCGTCGGATAATCCCTCCACCAGTTGGGCGATGGCGGCGGGCTGGTCGCCGGCCGGCGCAAACGGCTGGTTCAATTGAAACGGACTGTCGGGAAAGGTTAGCAGCATGGCAAGAGGGGCGGATCGGGTGGCGAAGCCGATGATTTTACGCTTGTCCGGAGCGGTTCACACCTCCTGTGGAAGAAGACCGGCGGCGCCCCGGCCGGAACATACTGCGGAATTGCTTTTTTGCCCTACACAGCACGACAACATTGTTTAAAATGCAGACAGGACCCTGCGGGCAGCCCGCTTGCAAGATGCCGTCATCTTGGCGACATTTAACAGCCAATGCCCTCCGCATGCCGTCCTGTTTCCTCCAAAATAAGCTCACATAAGCGGAGTGACGCATGATCAAGAAAATCGCAAGTCTGCTGGTATCGGCGGCGTTGTCCGTTCCGGTAATGGCGGCTCCGCCGCACGGCGTGATGGTAGCCAGCGAGATGTCCGGCTACAGCGCCCCCCGGCTCAATTCCCGTTCGGTGCTGGTCATCAACGGCAGCACAGGTGAAACCCTTTACGAAAAGAACACTCATCAAAGGATGCCGATCGCGTCGATCAGCAAGCTGATGACGGCGATGGTGCTGCTGGATTCCGGCGCGCCGCTGGACGAGCAGGTGACGGTATCCAACGCGGAGATAGACCGCGTCAAGCACACCACCTCCCGCCTGGCCGTCGGCACCACGCTCAGCCGCAAGGAAATGCTGCTATTGGCGCTGATGTCGTCGGAAAACCGCGCCGCCGCCACGCTGGCGCGCACCACCTTCCCCGGCGGCACCGCCGCCTTCGTCGAGCGGATGAACCGCAAGGCGCGCAGCCTGGGTATGACCGAAACCATCTTCCATGACCCGACCGGCCTCGATGTGCGCAACACCTCCACCGCCGCCGACCTGGCCAAGATGGTCAAGGCCGCCGACGACTACCCGCTGATCCGCGAATTCACCACCACCGAACAACACCAGATCGTTTCGGCGCGCAACCGCGTGCTGCGCTACAAGAACAGCAATGCCCTGGTGCGCGAAGGCGACTGGGACATCGCGGTGCAAAAGACCGGCTACATCCAGGAAGCCGGCCGCTGCATGGTGCTGCAGGCCACCGTCGGTTCTCAGCCGCTGATCATCGTGCTGCTGGATGCCGGCGCCAGCTCCGCGCGCGTGCACGACGCCAAGAACATCAAAACCTGGCTGGAGGCCCACCCGGGCAGTTGGCTGGCTGGCTGACCACCAGGACCCGCATGAAGCCGCCCATCCCTATTGGATGGGCGGTTTTTTTCATGCCATACTGCTCAACCGACTATCAGGGAGCCCGCCTTGAACATCCGCATCACCGCCGCCCGGCCGCAGGATTCGGCCGACATCCATCGTTTCATCACCGAACTGGCCATCTACGAGCGCGCCGAGCGCGAAATGGTGGCCAGCGTCGCCGACATCGAGGCCTCGCTGTTCGGTCCTAAAGCCAAGGCCCAAGCGCTGATGTGCCATGTTGACGGCGTGCTGGCCGGCTTTGCCGTGTACTTCTTCAGTTATTCCACCTGGCTGGGCAAGAGCGGACTGTATCTGGAAGACCTGTACATCACGCCGGAAATGCGCGGCGCAGGCGCAGGCAAAGCGCTATTGAAATATCTGGCGCAACTGGCTTGCGAACACGATTGCGGACGCTTCGAATGGAGCGTGCTGGACTGGAACCAGCCGGCGATAGACTTCTACCAGTCCATAGGCGCCAAGCCGCAGGCCGAATGGATACGCTACCGGCTGGCCGGAGACGATTTACGCCGCTTCGCTCACGGCGAAGAAACGATAACTGCCTGATCCAAGGCGCGGCCCCGCCTACCATCCGACTTGTCCGCCACCCACAGGAGAATCGATATGCGCCATACCCTGCTGATCGCCAGCCTGCTCGCGCTGCCGCTGGCCGCTCAGGCCGATGGTTTCAAATTGTCCAGCAGCAGCGTCGCCGACGGCAAGCCGCTGAGCTTGCGCCAGGTCTATAAAGGATTCGGCTGCGAAGGCGGCAACGTCTCGCCGCAGCTGTCGTGGAGCGGCGCGCCGGCCGGAACCAAGAGCTTCGCCATCACGGCCTATGACCCGGACGCGCCCACCGGCAGCGGCTGGTGGCACTGGACCGTGGTGAATCTGCCCGCCGACACGCATGCGCTGGCGGAAGGCGCCGGCAGCACGGGCGGTACCTTGCCGGAAGGCGCGGTGCAGGGCCGCACCGACTATGGCGAATCGCGCTTCGGCGGCGCCTGCCCGCCGGTTGGCGACAAGCCCCACCGCTACCAATTCACCGTCTGGGCGCTCAAGGTGGACAAGCTGCCGGTGGACGCCAACGCCAGCGGCGCGCTGGTAGGCTTCATGCTGAACGCCAACGCGCTAGGCAAGGCCAGCCTCACCGCCACTTACGGCCGCTGATCCGACCGCGCGGGGGCCTTTGCGCCCCCGCCGCCATTAGGCCGCCGCATGGTCCAATCGCAACAGACGCGCCTCGTCTATGCCCACGCCTATCTCGCCGCCGACGAAAAGCGAGTCCTGCCAGCGCGCGGCCTCGCGCGCGGACAGGCTTAGCACCAGTTCTCCAGCCTGGACCGCCACCTTGACCCGCGCGCCGTCCGGCAGCCAGGCCAGCTCTACGATGCGCGCCGGCGGCTGATCGGTCCCCAATAAAATGGCCTGGGGCGGAACCACGGCATGGTCCAGCACATTTTCGTAGCCGATAAAACCGGCCAGCCAGGCATTGGCCGGCGCCGCCAGCAACTGGCGCGGCGGCGCGCACTGCAGCAGCCGGCCGTCCTTGAACACCGCCACCCGGTCCGCCAGCGCAAAGGCTTCGTCGCGATCATGCGTGACGATGATCACCGGCACGCCGGCCTCGCGCAGCAGGCTGCGGAATTCGCGCTGCAGTGTCCGGCGCAGATCGGCGTCCAGGCTGGAGAACGGCTCGTCCAGCAACAATAGCCGCGGCTGCGTCGCCAGCGCCCGCGCCAGCGCCACCCGCTGCTGCTCGCCGCCGGACAGCGTCCACACCTTGCGCTTGGCATGGTCGGCCAAGCCCACCCGCGACAGCATGTCCTGCGCCTGGCAGACGGCCTCGCGCTTCGCCACCCCCTGCTCGATCAGGCCGAACATCACATTGCCCAGCGCATCCAGGTGCGGAAACAGGGCGAAATCCTGAAACATCAGGGCAAAGCCGCGCCGCTCAGGCGGCAAGACGGCCAGATCCGCGCCGTCAAAGCGCAGCTCGCCGCTATCCGGCCGCTCCAAACCGGCGATCATCTTCAGCAAGGTGCTTTTGCCGCAGCCGGACGGGCCCAGCAGGGCCAGGGTTTCGCCGGCGGCGACCGTCAGCGACACCTCGTCGGCCACGATGCGCGCGCCAAAGCGTTTATTCAGGTTTCGCAGCGTCAGCACGGCGGTTCTCCCAATGGCCGGCGCCGCCGGCGGTTTCGATGATCCAGAAAGCGATGACCGCCAGCAGCATCAACAGGCAGGACAGCTGCATCGCCGCGTCGGCATTGGCCTGCCCCGGCCGCCCCAGCCGCTGGTAGATCAGCGTGGTCAGCGTCAGCCACTCCGGCCGCGACAAAAACAAGGTGACGGCGAACTCGCCCACCGCGGTGGCGGCGGCAAAAGCCAGGCCGCGCCGCAAGGCTGGCTGCAACAGCGGCCATTGCACGCGACGGAACACTCGCCACGGACTGGCGCCCAGGCTGCGCGCGGCGGCGCGCCAATGCGGCGGCTGGCCGTCCAGCGTGGTCAGCAGCGCCTTGGCGACGAAGGGATAAGCCAGCAAGGCATAAGCCGCCAGCAGCAAGGCCAGCGCGGCGGTCCATTGCGGATACAGCAGCAACAGGCCGAAAGCCACGCACACCGGCGAGGCGACGAAAGGCAGAAAAATCAGCGCGCGCATGGCCAGGCTGCGACCGCAGGCCCAAGCGTGCGCCAGGCCCAGCGCGCCCGCGGCCAGCACAGTCAGGCCGGTGAAGCGGGCGCTGTTCCATAATGCCAGCCGGACATCGTCGCCCCATAAGTCCAGCCAGCCGGACGCGGCGGCCAGACCGCGCCACAGCACGGCGAATAGCGGCAGGCCGGCAAACAATAGCAAAGCTGCCAGCGCGGCGGACAATGCCAGCTTTTCCCTCAGTTTGGATACCGGCTTCAACGGCAGCGGCTCCATCCTAGCCGCCGTCGCCAGCCGACGTGCCAGCCAAGCGTACAGCGCGGCGATGCCGCCGCACACCGCCAACACCAGCAAGGCCAGCGCGCCGGCGTCGGCCAGGTTCAGCTCGTAGGCCACCAGGGTATAGATTTCCACTTCCAGCGTGGCGTAGCGCTGGCCGCCCAGGATCAGCGCCAGCCCGAAACCGGAGAAGCAATACAGGAAGACCAGGCACAGGCTGGACAACAGCCAGGGCAAGGCCGCCGGCCATTCCACCCGCCAGAACGCCCGCCACGGCGTGGCGCCCAGCGTGCGCGCGGCGGCCAGCCGGCTGGCCGGCACCTGGGAGAAGCCATCACAGCCGGCGCGCACCACCAGCGGCAGATTGAAGAACAGATTGCCGTACAACAGCAGCCACGGCGTGTCCTGCAGATTGACGCCGAACAGCCCCTGCGGACCGAACAGCGCCAGCACGCCCATCGCCGCCACCAGCGTCGGCATCACGAAGGGCAGCATCAACAGGCGCAGCAGCAGGCCGCGGCCGGCGAAACGATAGCGCGCCAACAGCCAGGCCAGCGGCGCGCCCAGCAGCAGGCACAACAAGGCGCTGGCGGCCGCCTGGCTCAGCGACCACAACAGGCGCCAGCGCAGATACGGATCTCTCAGCAGGCCGGGGCTGAACTGCAGGCCGCCCTCGGCCAGCAGCCGAAGCAGCGGCAACATCGCCAGCAGGAATAGAAACAACAGGGGCAGGCCGGCGAGCGCCAGCCTGGGCACATCTAACCGCTTCAAACAAGCACTCCAGACAACGGCCAATCCGCCGTCAATACATCCTCGCAACCGTCTTCGTCGCGCACCTGGCCCACTTTGGCGAAGCCCAGTTGCGCCGCCAGGGCGTGCGACGGCAGATTGCCCGGCTCGATCGACAACACCAGCCGCGCCACGCCGCCCTGCTCCACCGCCCAGCCGGCCATCGCCAGCAGCGCCTCGCGGGCATAACCCTGGCGGCGGAAAGCCGGGTAAACCGTGTAACCCAGCTCCACGTCGCCATAGCCGTTCAGGTACGGATGGCCGGGCATGGTATGGAAATTGATGTGGCCGACCATGGCCAGATCGTCGCGGCGCAGCATCGCGCGCACCGACCACGGCGCGTAAGCCGGGTCTTCCGCCATGTCCTGCAGCCGCATCGCCATCAGCGGCCGCTCCGCCAGCCAGTCGGCGGGCAGCGGGCAACCCAGCCGCTCAGCCGCGGCGCTTGGGTCGCCGTACAGGCAGGTCTGCAAAAAATCCGCATCCAGGTGGCGCAAGATCAGGCGGGGACTGATGATGTCAGCGATCATCGTGTTTCTCCAGATTGCCATGATCGAATCATGGCAGAAACCGGCCGCTTCAGGCATCAATTACCCGACTTCAACACCACCCGCGTCCAGCGGCTGACCCAGCCGCGCTGCTTGGCGGCCAGCGTGGCGCTGTCGGGGGTGTCATGCGCGGTGGGCTGCTCGGCATGCTTGAACACCGGGTCCAGCGCGATATTGTCCATCGCCGGGTACATCCACATTTGCGTCGGGATGGCCTTTTGCACCGCGTCCGAGCGCAGGAAGCCGATGAACTGTTGCGCCAGCTTCGGTTCCTTGCCGCCCTTGACCAGCGCCGCGCCTTCCACTTGGCGGAACACCGTGCCCGGCAACAGCAGGTTGCCGGTCGGGGCATCCATCAGCTTTTCCTTGCTATAGAACACTTCGGCCGCCGGACTGGTGGCGTAGCTGACCACGATGGGCCGGCCGCCGCCGTTCTTGGAGAAGTCGGTGTAATAGGCTTCGGTCCAGCTCTTGCTGACCTTCAGGCCGTTATCGCGCAGCTTGCCCCACAGCGCGAAGGCTTTCTCTTCGCCGAAGGCGTGGATGGTGGCGGCCAGAAAAGCCAGGCCCGGGCTGGACGTAGCTGGATTTTCCACCACCAGCAGGTTTTTATAGGCCGGCAGCGTCAGATCGTTCAGGGACTTAGGCAAGGGCAGCTTGTTCTTGGCGAACCAGGCCTTGTCGTAGTTCAAGGTGACATAGCCGTAGTCGATGGCGGCAGCCCCAGGCAGGCTGACCTTGCCGCCAGCAGCCAATTCAGCCGGCAGCGGCGCCAGCGCGCCAGCTTGCTCGGCCTTGCCGATCAGGCTGTTGTCGATGCCGAACACCACATCGGCAATCGGCGCGGACTTGGTCAGAATCAGCTTGTTGACCATCTCGCCGGCATCGCCGGCCTTGATGATGGACACCTTGGCGCCGGTCTGCTTTTCAAAGGCCGCCAGCAGCGGCTTGTCCACGGTAAACGAGCTGTGCGCCAGCACGCGCAACTCGGCGGCTTGGACGGAAAGTCCGGACAGGCTCAGAGCAAGGACAACAAGCTTGGGAAACCACTTCATGAAATTCTCCGTACAGAAACGACGGAGCAAGCGGGCATGCGGGAGACTTCCCGCGCATCACGCTCCCTCCGCTGGCATGACCCAGATCAGGTTCTCAGGGTGTCTCTCAGCCCGCATGGCGGGCACCCCCGGTGATAGGCGCACAGTATAACGGAGATTACGGCAAACAACTTAACACTCTGCCCCATTCGCTTAATACCGCAGCGAAAAGTAGCCACTATGCTGACATCGCTCGCTCAAGAATCCACCCGCAAAGGGGGAAGACAACCATGAAACGCCTCCTGCTGGCCGCCGCCCTGTGCGGCCTGCCCTTGTGCTCCCTGGCCGACATCGGCGTCGACGGCGCGCGCCACCTGCTGCTGCGCACCGGCTTCGGCGCCAACCCGGCGCAGATCGCCGTTTTCGCGCCGCTGAGCCGCGAGGCGGCGGTGGACAAGATTTTGGCCGGCGTCCGCACTCAGGCCGTCACGCCGCCGCCGGGTTGGGCCAATGAGCCGTTCGAACGCCCCGGCCAGCCCGGCCTGACCGAAGATCAGAAGAAAGCGCTGCAACAGGAGCGCAACCAGCATGCGGTGGAGCTGCGCAGCTGGTGGCTGGCCGAAATGCGCGCCACCCCGTCGCCATTGACCGAGAAAATGACCCTGTTCTGGCACAACCATTTCGTGTCGGCGCTGGACAAGGTGCGTTCGCCGCAAATGATGTACCAGCAGAACCTGCTGCTGCGCCACTACGCGCTGGGCGACTTCGGCCAGCTCTTGCATGCGGTGGCGCGCGATCCGGCGATGATGCGTTATCTGGACACCGCCAATAACCGCAAGGAGCAGCCGAATGAGAACTTCGCGCGCGAAGTGATGGAGCTGTTCACGCTGGGCGAGGGCCACTACACGGAGCAGGATATCCGCGAAGCGGCACGCGCCTTCACCGGCTGGGGCCTGGACCATGACGACCAATTCATCGTCCGTCCGCGGCTGCGCGACACCGGCGACAAGCTCATCTTCGGCCAGCGCGGCAATTTCGACGGCGACGACGTGGTCGATCTGTTGCTGCAGCAGCCGCAAACCTCGGTATTCATCACCAACAAGCTGTGGCGCAATTTTGTATCGCCCACGCCGGACGCCGCTGCGGTGAACAAGCTGGCCGCCGACTTCCGCCGCAATCATTATCAGTTAAAGCCCTTGATGCGCGCGCTGCTGCTGACGCCGCAGTTCTGGCGCAGCCAGGGCCAACTGGTGAAATCGCCGGTGGAGCTGACGGTCGGCACGCTGGTGACGTTCGACCTGATGCCGCCGGATTGGCGGGTGATAGCCGGCCTGAACCGCCAGCTGGGCCAGGACGTGTTCGCGCCGCCCAATGTCAAAGGCTGGCCCGGCGGCGAAGCCTGGATCAACAGCGCCACCCTGCTGACCCGCAAGCAGTTTCTGGACCGCATCACCCACGACGCCGCCCCGGCGCGCGACGCCTTCGCCCAAGCGGACGGCAGCCTGAACGAGATGGCGGGCCGCGAAGCGAGGATCAACCGCTTCGTCGCCAAGGGCGTGGCGTCGATGAAGCTGCAGCCGGACGAATGGGCTGCCATCTATGACGTGAAGAGCGCGTCCGACGCGGCGCGGATGCTGCTGGCGGTGCCGCCGGCCAATCCCTTGCCGCAGGGAGAGAGCGGCGCCAAGGCCATCGCCCAGTTGCTGATGGACCCGTCCTACCAGGTGGAGTGAGGAGCCTGCCATGTTCAAACGACGCGAATTCCTGAAGGCCGCCGGCGCGGGACTGATGATGACGGTGCTGCCCAATCTGTCCTGGGCGCTGGCGCCGGCAGGCTACAAACGGCTCTTGGTGATGGTGGAGCTCAAAGGCGGCAACGACGGCCTCAACACCGTGGTCCCCTACGCCAGCGCCGACTACTACCGGCTGCGCCCCGGCATCGCCATCGCCCGCGAGCAGGTGCTGCAGCTCAACGGCGAGATCGGCCTGCACCCTTCTCTGGCGCCGCTGATGCCGCTGTGGCAGGACAAGCAGCTGGCGCTGCTGCAGAGCGTGGGCTATCCCGACCCGAATCTGTCGCACTTCCGCTCGATTGAAATCTGGGACACGGCCTCGGCCAGCCAGCAATTCCTGACCGAAGGCTGGCTGACGCGCCTGTTCCGCGAGCAGCCGACGCCGAAGAACTTCGCCGCCGACGGCGTGGTGCTGTCCAGCCAGGTGCTGGGACCGCTCGATGGCGGTTCGCGCGCCGTGGTGCTGTCGAATCCGCAGGACTTCGCGCGCCAGGCCAAGCTGGTGGCGGACCAAGCGCCGGGCCACGCCGGCTCGGCGCTGGAGCACATTCTGAAAGTGGAAGGCGATATCCGCCAGGCCGCCGCCAGCCTGGCCCCGTTGCCGCGCACCGCGGCGAGCGAATCGCCCACCGCCGGCCCCAAGCCCAATGGCGGCTTCGGCAACGCGGTGCGCACCCTGACCGACACTCTGTCCCGCGGGGTCGACATCGCCGTGGCGCGCATCACGCTGACCGGTTTCGACACCCACGGCAACCAGCAGCCGACGCAGGCGCGGCTGCTGGCCGAACTGGCCGATGGCCTGGCGCAGCTAAGAAGCGAGATGACGCGGCTGGGCCGCTGGGACGACACGCTGGTGCTGACCTACGCCGAATTCGGCCGCCGCCCGCGCGAGAACGGCAACCGCGGCACGGATCACGGCACGGCCAATGTGCATTTCGCGCTGGGCGGCCGCGTCAACGGCGGGCTATACGGCGCCACGCCGCAGCTGGCCGGCGTCAGCGAAGGCAATCTGCCGCATGCCATAGATTTTCGCCAGGTCTACGCCACGGCGATGGAAAGCTGGTGGGGCAAGGACAGCCGCAATGTGCTGGGCGGCCGTTTCTCCCCCCTGCCGCTGTTGCGCTCTTGAACCTTCAACGCTCCGGGTACGGCACGGCGAACTGGCTGCGATAAAGACGCGCCACCGTGCCGTCCTGCCGCATGGCCTGCAAGGCATCGGCAAAAGCCCGGCACTGCCGGGCCGACACGCTGCGCCGGCTGAAAACATAGTAGGCCTGGCCCGCCAGCCACTCGGGCGGCAGGGCAACCATCTGCGGGCTTTGCGGCAGTCTGGCCGCTTCGCGCTGCGCCGTGATGCTGGTGGCCAGCAGCAGATCAATGCGCCCCAGCTGCAGCTTGCGGAAACTGCCGTCCAGGGTCTCGCCGACATCCACGCTTACCGATTTGGGCGGCGCTTGCAGCCAATGGTCCAGCGTATCGCCGTAACTGTCGCCGCGGGTCACGCCTAGCCGGAGATGGCCTAGACGGCCCAGATCCTCCAGCTTACGCACCGGCCAGCGCGCCATGCGGTCACGCCGCACCCATAATTGCACCAAGGTCGGGCTATAGCCCTGGACATAACAGGCATAGGCCTCCCGCTCCGGCGTCTTCAAGGCCTGCATCGCCGCATCCAGCTGACCCAGCCGCAGCTGCTGCAAAGTGCGCGGCCACGGCAAGCGCCGGTAGGTCATGCGACAACCGAGCCTGGCGGCAGCCTGATTCAGCAAGGCCACCGAATACCCGGCCACCTGCTCATCGCGCCCTTGGTAATGAAATGGCGGCCATTCATCCCAGCCCACGCTCAACGGCCTATCGCAAACGCCGCCCGCCAAGGCCGGCAGGGCAAACGCGCTCAACACAACCACTCGGATCCAGCCCACGCCCTCTCCTCCGCAAGCAGGCGGCAAGCCCGCTGCTGCTCTCCTAGAATGTACGATAGAATCGTCCACATCACCCAGCAAACCGCATGGAATGCCTAGCCGATGACCAGCAACAACACCAAGAGCAACAGCCAGGCCGAGCCGGAAACGGAAGAGATTCCGCTATTGCCGCCGGAGAACGAAGCCAGCCTGGCCAACCATGCCATCCCGCTGGGAGAAACCATTCTGACCCTTCAGGTCGGTCCCCACCCCATTTACGGCATTCTGCAGCGCAGCCGCGCCGTCACCAGCCAATCCGACTACTACCGCCTGCAGTTCCGCGGCTACGCCCGCTCCGATGGCAGCCACTGGCACCCGATGGAGGGCGACGACAGCCGTTTCCACGCCTTGTACAACATGGCCTGGGTACGGGTGGATCGTCCCAGCAAGACCGTCACCTTCGGCCCCAAGAACGGCGTGCAATGCAGCCCCGGACTGGAAGGCACGGGCCTGGATACGTATTTGTTCGGCAATGCGGTCGCCTGGGCCAAGAGCACCTGTCCTGACTACGCTATCGCCCCTGGCCTGGTCACCCTCAGCCAACCGGCCACCGAAGAGGAACAAACCCGAAAACACTCGTTCTACGCGGGACAGGGCTTCCAGTTTGAATGGCAAGACCCGGCCCAACGCAGCGCCTTGTACTTCAAGGACAAAGTCAGCAAGCTGCTGGGGGTGTGGAACAAAGACACGGTGCATGAATTCGGCGGTGAGGAAATGCTGAAAATGCTGGCCAGCCAAGACGAGGCCAGGGCGGAACTGCAACAGAAGCTGGATGTGGCGGAAAGCGCGCAGGACCAAATGAAACGCGCGCTGCAGAAGGAAAAGAATACATCGCAAATTCTGACCGGCGTACTGATCCTGGCCGCCATCATCGGCATCTGGGCTGTGCTATAGGGTCAGTCCCGGGCGATGCCCAGGTCAGAGAGGAGCGCGCTTTGCCCGCCGCTCCCGCTCCGACGGCGGATTCGCCATCCCGCCTTAGAACGAAGCGCCGGCGCGGGCGGCCTGATCGTATACGCCGGCCAGCAGGCGCATCAGCTGGGCAATCTCGCCTATCGCCGGGTTGGCCAAGCCGCCGTCGCTCAAGGTCGGCATCAAGCACTGCTCTCTCACCTGCCGATAGCGCTCGCATAGATCCTTGCCGCGCTCGGTGGTGGAGAACAGCACTTCCTTGCCGCTCTTCTCGCTGGACACATACCCCATCTTCACCAGCTTCTTCAGGGCATACGCCACCACGTGCGTGTCTTCCATGTTCAGCACAAAGCAGATGTCGGCCAGCTTCTTCTGCCGGCCGCGATGATTGACGTGATGCACCAGCAGCACTTCAGTCGGCGTCATATCCTTCTCGCCCGCCGCCGCCATGCAGCGCACCATCCAGCGGTGGAAAGCGTTATTGACCACCGTCAGGCTGAATTCGAACTCCGATAGCTCCGGGCTGCGCTCGGAAACCAAGTGCTGCGAGGATACAATCTTCGGCAAAGCCATTGTCATTCCCATCTCTCCCTCATCGCGCCGAGCGCACTTTATTCATCATTTACAACAGTAAATTGACGAGAAGATATCAACATAGCAGCATTATATGCAGCTAAGGTGTACCTTACATCCTATTCCAAAATCATACACAATCCAAAGCCATGTCCGACGCCACTCCATCATCGCCCGTCATACACTGGCTAGGCAACCAGGCACTGACCTTGGAATTGCCGCCGCCCGCCACCCTGGACAGCCAGCGCCGCATCTGGCGTCTGGCCGAGCAACTGCGCGACTGGGACGAAATCCGCGAAGCCGTGCCCGGCATGAACAACCTGACCGTGGAGCTGCGTCCCGGCGCCAAGGCGGCCAGTTGGCCAGCGCGCCTGCGCAAGTTGTGGCAGCAGGCCGATCCGGCAGTCCAGGCCGGCCGCGTGGTGGAAATCCCGGTGCATTACGGCGGCGATGCCGGGCCGGACCTGCAAGAAGTGGCCCGCCACTGCGGCCTCAGCTCGCGGCAAGTGGTCGCGCGCCATAGCGCAGTCGAATACACGGTGTTCTTTCTCGGCTTTCAGCCCGGCTTCGCCTACCTGGGCGGACTGGACCCGGCCCTGGCAACGCCGCGCCGCGCTACGCCGCGGCAGCAGGTGCCGGCCGGATCGGTGGCGATAGGCGGCAGCCAGACCGGCATTTATCCTGCGGACGCCCCGGGCGGCTGGCAAATCATAGGCCATAGCGACATGGTGCTGTTCGATCCCGCGCGGCAACCGCCCAGCGCGCTGCAACCGGGCGACATTGTCCGTTTCATCCCTGCGGAGGCCGCATGACGCTGGAAACGATCAAGGCCGGCCCGCAAACCACGGTGCAGGATCTGGGGCGCTTCGGCGCACGCCACCTAGGCGTGTGCCGCGCCGGCGCGATGGACACGCTGGCCCTGACCGTGGCCAACCGCCTGGCGGGCAACCCGGCCGGCGCCCCTGCGCTGGAAATCACGCTGCCGCCGGCCAGCTTTCGCCTGCTGCGCGACGGCATGCTGGCGCTGGCCGGCGCGGACTGCCAGGCGACGCTGGATGGCGAGCCGGTATGGCCGGGCTGGCGCACCCCCTTCCGCGCGGGACAGGTATTGCAATTGCACGCCCCGCGCATCGGCATGCGCGCCTACCTGGCGCTGGACGGCGGCATCGCGCTGCCGCCGGTCATGGGATCGGCCAGCACTGATCTGATGGCGGGCTTCGGCGGGCTGGACGGCCGCGCCCTGCGCGATGGCGACCGGCTGCCCTTGGGCGCGCCGCTACCCATCCGGCCGCGCAAAGGCGTGTGGCTGCCGCGGCCCAGCAATCAGATCCGCGTCTGCCACGGACCGGAATTCGGCTTGCTGTCCAAATCCGCCCGCGAGCGGCTGTGGCATGCGCCCTGGCAGATCACGCCCAGCAGCAACCGCATGGGTTACCGCCTGTCCGGTCCGGCATTGCAGTTGAACGCGCCCACGGAGATGCCATCGCACGGCGTGCTGCCCGGCTTGATCCAGCTGCCGCCGGACGGCCAACCCATAGTGTTGATGGCGGACGCGCAGGCCACAGGCGGCTATCCGCGTCTGGGCATGGTGGCGTCGGCCGACCTGTGGCAACTTGGCCAGGCCCGGCTGGGCAGCCAGCTGCATTTCGTCGAAGCGAGCCTGGAGGAGGCCCGTCTGGCCGATCAGCAATTGCGACGCTACCTGAACAAGATCGAGAGACTGCTCAATGAAAATTGACCTGAACGCCGACCTGGGCGAAGGCTGCGGCAACGACGCCGAGCTGCTGGACTACGTCAGCTCCGCCAATATCGCCTGCGGCTGGCACGCCGGCGATGCCGACACCATGCAGGCCACCGTCAGGATGGCGATGGGAAAAGGCGTGGCCATCGGCGCCCATCCCAGCTTTCCGGACCGGGACAACTTCGGCCGCAGCGAAATGCGGCTGCCCATGGCCACCCTGCGCGCCGGCCTGCTGTACCAGTTGGGCGCGCTGCAAGCCATCGTCAGAGCCGAAGGCGGCGAACTCGCCCACGTCAAACCGCACGGCGCGCTGTACAACCAGGCCGCGCGCGAGCCGGAGCTGGCGCAAACGCTGGCGCGCGCCATCCACGACTTCAACCCGGGGCTGCGCGTCATGGGCCTGGCTGGCAGCCTGTTCGTCGAAGCCTGCCGCGCCGAGGGTCTGCCCGTATGGCAGGAAGGCTTCGCCGACCGCGGCTACCGCGCCGACGGCAGCCTGGTGCCCCGCGGCCAGCCCGGCGCGCTGCTGGACAGCGACGCGGCGATGCTGAAGCAAGTGGAGGACATGGTGCGGCGGCAACGCATCGTGGCCGTCAGCGGCGAAGCCGTATCCCTGCGCATAGACACCATCTGCCTGCACGGCGACGGCAGCCATGCCGTGCCGTTCGCGCGGTTGCTGCGCCGGCATCTGGAACAGGCCGGCATAACCATTAGCGCCAGCTAACCGCATTTCACGCCAGCGCGGCGGCAAGACCGCGCGGCGTTACGCTCAAACCAAGGAGAAACCATGGATCAGGCTGTCAATTTGTGGCCGCTGCTAGGCATCGCAGTGGTCGTCATCGGCTTCGTGCTGCGCTTCAACTCGCTGCTGGTGGTATGCGCCGCCGGCATCGTTACCGGGCTGGCCGCCGGCATCAAACCGCTGCCGCTGCTGGCCGAATTCGGCCACGGTTTCATGAAAACGCGCAATCTGACCATGATCGTGCTGCTGGTGCTGCCGGTGGTGGGCCTGATGGAGCGGCATGGCCTGCGCGAACAGGCGCGCGAGCTGGTGCGCAAGATGCGCAATGCTACGGTCGGCCGCCTGCTGGTGATCTATTTGTTGGTGCGCGAAATCTCCGCCGCGCTGGGGCTGACCGGCCTGGGCGGCCACCCGCAAATGGTGCGTCCCATCCTGGCGCCGATGACCGAAGGCGCCTGGGAACAGCGCCACGGCGAACCGACGCCGGAACAAAGGGACAAGCTGCGCGCCATGAGCGCGGCCACCGATAACGTGGGACTGTTCTTCGGCGAGGACATCTTCGTCGCGTTTGGCGCGGTGATCCTGATGCACACTTTCCTGCAGGAAAACGGCATTCCCACCGAACCGCTGCATATCGCGCTGTGGGGCATCCCCACCGCGCTGTTCGCCTTCCTGATCCATAGCGCCCGCCTGCTGCGCCTGGAGCGCCATCTGCTGCGCCACGGCCTGCCCGCCGCCAAGCTGAAGGGAGAAAACGCATGATTCTGCACATCGAATACCTGTACTGGGTGGTCGGCGCGATACTGCTGGCCGTCGCAGGCTTCACGCTGACCGATCGGCAGCATCCGCGCCGCTACAGCAGCGCGGCGTTCTGGGGCCTGTTCGGCGCGCTGTTTTTGGCTGGGGATCGGCTGCCGGCAGAACTGTCCGGCGCCATGGTGCTGGCCATGGTGGCCATCGCCGGCTGCGGCCGCCTGGCGGGCGGCCAACATGCGCCGCTGGCCGCCGACCGGCTGCGGCAGAGCGTAAAGAGACTGGGCGGCAAGACTTTTCTGCCTTCGCTGCTGGTGCCGCTGCTGACCGTGCTGCTGAGCGTGGGGGCCAAGGACGTCAAGATCGCCGGCATGCCCTTGTTTGATCCGAAGAACACCACGCTGCAGGCGCTGGGCATCGCCTGCCTGGCGGCGCTGGCCGCCGCCTGCTGGCTGGCGCGCGAAACCCCGGCGCAAGGCGTGCGCGAGACGCGCCGCCTGCTGGACTGCATGGGGTGGGCGGTGCTGCTGCCGCAGCTGCTGGCCCTGCTCGGCCTGCTGTTCGCCGATGCCGGCGTGGGCAAGGCGGTGTCCCATGTCGCCACCAGCTATTTGCCGCTGGATCTGCGCTGGGTGGCGGTGCTGGCCTATGTGCTGGGCATGGCGCTGTTCACCATGATCATGGGCAACGCCTTCGCCGCCTTCCCGGTGATGACCGCCGGCATAGGCATTCCGTTTCTGGTCAGCGGCCATCACGGCGACGCGGCAGTCATGGCCGCCATCGGCATGTTCTCGGGCTACTGCGGCACGCTGATGACGCCGATGGCGGCCAATTTCAACATCGTGCCGGCGGCGCTGCTGGAACTGGAAGACAAGCATGCGGTGATCAAGGCCCAGGTGCCCACCGCGCTGGCGCTGCTGGCCGTCAACGCCGTGCTGCTGAACTGGCTGATGTTCCGCTAAGGAGACGGATATGAAAACGGTATTGCTGACAGGCTTCGAGCCGTTTGGCGGCGAAAACGTCAACCCGTCGTGGGAGGCGGTGCGCCGCCTCGATGGCCAAGAGATTGCCGGCGCCCGCATCGCGGCCCGCCAGTTGCCCTGCGTATTCGGCGCGGCGCTGGAAGAACTGCGCCGCCATCTGGACGCCCTGTCGCCCGTGCTGGCCATCGCCGTCGGCCAGGCCGGCGGCCGCCCCGACATCACGGTGGAGCGCGTGGCGATCAATGTCGACGACGCGCGCATCGCCGACAACGCCGGCCAGCAGCCGATAGACCAAGCCATCGCGGCCGACGGACCGGCGGCGTACTTCTCCACGCTGCCGATCAAAGCCATCGTCGCCGGGCTGCGCGAAAACGGCATCCCCGCCTCGGTCTCGCAAACCGCCGGCACCTTCGTCTGCAATCACGTGATGTACGGCCTGCTGCACCGCGCGGGTCCGCGCGCCGGCTTCATCCATATCCCTTATTTGCCGGAGCAGGCTGCGCGCCATCCCGGCCAGCCCAGCATGAAGCTGGATGACTGTGTACAGGCGCTGCGGCTGGCAGTGGAAATCGCGCTGACTCAGCGGGAAGACGCCAAAATCGCCGGCGGCGCGACGCACTGAGCCGCCAAATACCAAGCCCGCCTGGCTTGCGCAAGGCGGGCTTGGCTTAAAATACGCACGCTCACACGTCGTCGGTATCCGCCCAGCCCTGGCGATCGCCCTCGTTGATCACCACGTCGCTCGGCGCGATGTCGCCGGCGCCCCATGGCTTGGCATCCGCCAGCTGCCGGTACAAGGGGGCAAAGTCCGGCGCGGTGGCGTCGAACAGCTGCTTGAAGCTGTCGATGACGAAATAAGTCTTCTGGAAGGTGTCGATGCGGTAGCGCGTGTTCATGATGCGCATCAAATCGAAACCGACCCGATTGGGGCTGGCGCTGTCCAGGCAGTAGATGGATTCGGACTTGCTGGACACAATGCCGGCGCCGTAAATGCGCATGCCGGCCGGCGTATTGATCAGGCCGAACTCCACCGTGTACCAGTACAGCCGCGCCAGCATGGGCAGCGCGCCCAGTTCCTTGGCCTTGATGCCGCCCTTGCCGTAAGCCTCCAGATAGTCGGCGAACACCGGATTGATCAGCAGCGGCACATGGCCGAACAGATCGTGGAACACGTCCGGCTCCTGCAGATAGTCCAGCTGGTGCGGCTCGCGCAGCCACCAGGTGACCGGGAAGCGGCGGTTGGCCAAGTGCTCGAAGAACACGTCATCGGGAATCAGGCCGGGCACCGCCACGATCTTCCAGCCGGTGGCGGCCATCAGCTTCTCATTCAGCTTCGCAAAATCCGGCACCCGGTCGTGGTCCACCTCCAAGTCGCGCAAGCCCTGCAGAAACTCCTCGCAGGCGCGGCCCGGCAACAGCTTGCTCTGCCGCTGATACAGCGTGGCCCAGGTGGCGTGGTCTTCCGCGGTGTAACGCTCCAGCGGCTGCGGCAGGGTGTAGTCGTTGGCGTCGTGGCTCAGTCCGACATTCTTGCGGGTGGTGATGTCGGGCACCACAAAGTCGGCGCGGTCGTTCATGTCTGGGGCTCCGGATTGGATGGTTTACTCTAGTTTAGCCCCGCTGCCATGCGGCAAGTCCGCAAAATTTGCTTCTAAAACTGATTTTTTGCATACTTACCGCATTAAACGTCATAATTTGCTCAAAATGCGCAAAATCGAAATGGATCGCTTCGACATGCTGATCTTGCAGCAGCTGCAGCTGGATGCCCGCGCCACGCACCAGAAGCTGGCGCAGGCCATCCCACTATCGGCCTCGCAGATCGGCCGCCGCATCCAGCGGATGGAGCAGGACGGCATCATTCAGGGTTATCAGGTGGCGCTGAATCCGGAGCATGTCGGCCTATCGGTGATGGCTTTCGCCAATGTCAGCCTGGAACGCCACAACGAGGCCGCGCTGCTGGATTTCGCGCAGTCCATCCATGCGCTGCCGGAAGTGCTGGAGTGCTACGCTGCCGCCGGCGAGGCCGACTACCTGCTGCGCATCGTGGTTCCCGACCTGCCATCGCTGTCTTCTTTCGTGATGAACAAGCTGATGCAGCTGTCGCTGGTGCGCAGCGTCAAGTCCACCATCGTCCTGAATGCCATCAAACAAACGATGAAGCTGCCGCTCTATCCGCCTTCCTGATCCTTTTGCCGAACCTGCCATGGTTTGCAGCGTCTATATCTGGCAGCGTAAATGGGGCAATACAGCGCCATGAATATCCTTATACGTAAATCGACATAATGAATCGATTTAATATTACGGAAAAGCGCCGATAACAAGGCATGGTCCACAGGGCCGCGCCACGCTCAGTCATGCAAGGAGAAGCAGATGCAAACCCGCGCCTTCGCACCGCGTTCCTCCCTGGACGCCCTGACAGCCAGTCTCGCCGCATCCATCAGCCAACTTGCCATCGCAGACGGCCCGCTGAGCCTGGAACAGATGCGCCGCTTCTATCATTCTCCAAGCCTATCCACTGCCGACTTCTCCCCCTTCCGCCAGTTCGACGACGCCCAGTATCGCCGCAATCGCATCTATATCGATGAGCACTTCGAGCTGCTGCTGCTTTGCTGGCGACCAGGCCAACGCAGCCAGATCCACAACCACAGGGGCAGCCTGTGCGGCGTCAAGGTGCTGGAGGGCGTGGCGACCGAAACCGTGTTCGTGCAGAACCCATCCGGTCAAGTCTGCCCACGCGAAACGCGTGAAATGGCGGCTGGCAGCCTTGTGATCAACGGAGATCTGGACATTCATCAAGTCGCTAACCTGCATCCCAGCGGCAAAGACCTGGTCACGCTGCATTTGTACTCGCCGCCGCTGAAGAAAATGGAATTGTTCGGTTTGGAGCCGCAGCAACAACGCGTCTTTCATGGGGCGGATTGCCTGGAATATCACATCTAAACAGTCTGGCCAGCGTTTCTTCCGCCCCGCTGGCCAATCCTTCACAGCACGCGCCAACATGCCTATCAATTAACATGCGGACTGATAAAAACGACGCTGCATGGGACGTTTCTCAGGGCCCCACAGCCCCAAAACCACTATCGAAAAGCCTGCGGCGGCATTCCCGGGCTGACACGCGAGCAAGCATAAAGTGCTAACGCAAACTGTCGATATAAATCTTGTCGGAACCAAATAAAATTTTCCGGCTATTTCGATCGCATTGCGGGCGCCGAGCGCTCGGCCTTCCAGGAGAGAATGATGGAAACCTTGCGCCTATTCGAGCACGCCCGCCCCCCGAGCGGATTGATTTATTGGCTGTCCCGCATGGCCCGGCTGAACCAGAAACTGGGACTGGAACAAATACAGACATTTTTAGAGAATGCGCCGCTCAATCAGGAAGAGCTGCTGCCTTACTGGAAATTCAGCGGCAGCCATTACCACCGCAACCTGATATACGGCAATGAGCATTTCGAATTGCTATTGTTCTGCTGGCATCGCCAGCAATCCAGCTCCGTTCACAATCATCACGGCAGTCATTGCGGCGTCATGGTGATTCAAGGGACAGCGAGCGAGGAACGCTACGCCGCCACCGCGCAAGGCCAATTGATTTCCATGGAAACCAGAGATTTCAAAACCGGCTCCATCTTGCTTAACCAGGCAAAAGACATCCATAAAATATCGAATCAACAGCAAGAAGACTTGGTCACCCTGCACCTTTACTCGCCTCCAATGCGGCGCATGGACTGCTATAACCTTGAGCGGGAAACGCCGCATTACGCTCCGCAGCGAATCCAGCCGAGCATGGCGCATTGACGGCGTTTCCCAACGCTTGCCAATGAAAAAGGGCACGGCTTGCGCCGCGCCCTTTTGTCTGATCACCGGATTCCGAATCAGAAGCGGTACTGCATCTGCACGCCCAGCAGGTGGCCGCTGATCGAAGAGTAATCGCCCTGCAGACGGCTGGTGGTGCCGAACGGGCTATGCGAAGTATTGTCGATCTTGGTGTCGCCCACCGCGCGCAGATAGGCGTAGCTCACGTCCACGCTGGCCTGCTTGCTGATCTGGTAGCCGGCGCCCAAGGTCAGCCACATGCGGTCGGCATCCGGGATCAGCACGTTGCGGTGCTGCGGGTTCGGCACAGGCGTGGTTTCGTAGCCTAGGCCTGCGCGCAGGGTCAGCGCGTCGCTGTAGAAGTAGTCGCCGCCCACCGAGAACAGCCAGCTGTTCTTCCAATGGTTGTCGATGGTGGTGGTGGTATCGATCGGCGCGGGCGTCAGGCCCGGCAGCTTAGGCACCACGGGGCTGCCCTTGACCACCAGCTGGTCGAAGCGGCTCCAGCGCGTCCAGCGCGCGGTGGCGCCGACGGCGAACTTGCTGTTCAGCTTGCTGTAGCCGCTCAGCATCAGCCATTCCGGCGTGGTCACCTCGGCCGAACCCGAATACGTGCCATTGAGCAGGCCGCCCAGCGGCGCGGGGAAGCCGGCATTGGTGTAATCGCCCTTGGCGTCGTGATGGATCTTGGAGCGATACGACAGGCCGACGCGGGTATCCGCGCTGTAGGAATACATCACGCCCAGGTTGTAGCCGAAGCCCCAGCTGTCGGCCTTGAGCTCGCCGCTGGCGCCGGGCAGATAGGCGCCCTGTTTCAGGTCCGCCTTCGCGTATTGCGCGGACACGCCGCCGCCGAAGCTCCACTTGTCGTTCAGCTTGTAAGCCAACGACGGATTGATGTCCACCGTCATGATGCTGCTGGAGATGCCGTTGTCGCGGCCGCCCCAGTTGTCGCTATAGCTCGCGCCCAGGCCAAACGGCGTGGTCACGCCCAGGCCCAGGAACAGCTGGTCGTTGACCTGATGGGTCAGGTAACCGTTCGGAATCACTTCGCCCGCGCCGCGGCCGTTGTCGTTGGCAGAAGTCGTCACGGTGGAAGGAGGCGTGCCCGGCAGATGGCTGACGCTGGTATTGCTGCCGCTGAACGGCGCGTCGATTTCCGCATAGGTCAGGCCGCCTTGCACGCGGGTGCCGGACAGCTGGGTCATGCCGGCCGGGTTGTAGAACACGGCGGACAGATCGTCGCCGGCCACGCCGGCGCCGGCGTAGGCGCGGCCCATGCCGGTGACGCTCTGCTCGGTCAGCTGGAAACCGGCGGCATGGGCCGCCGGGCTGGCGGCAAACAAGGAAGCAATGGCAATAGACAGGAGTCGGACGGTGTACGAGGAGGATGGCATTGAGATCATGTTCCTGAAATGTTCTTCTTATTGGCCGGCTGAGCCGGACAAAACGGCGCAAGCATGATAAATAGATAGCGCTTGCATCTTTTTAGGGCGTGGAGTCTAAACTCGAATCCCTTTCGCGGCAAGGAAAAAACACATCTTCCTTAACGAAGATTAAGCTGCTGCGCCGCCCCCGCCTCGCGCCGCCAGCCTCAACCCGCCGCGCGCGCTGTGCTAGAATCACAGCCCGACTTTCTTGCCGACACGTCTCCCGACCATGAAGAAACTGATCTGCGGCCTGGCCGCATTCGCCCTGCCCGTTATGGCCTTCGCCGCCCCGATCGTCGAAATGGCCACCAATAAAGGTAATATCGAAATCACGCTGGATTCGACCAAGGCGCCCAAGACCGTGGCCAACTTCGTCGCCTACGCCAAGGCCGGACATTACAACGGCACGGTGTTCCACCGCGTGATAGACGGCTTCATGATCCAGGGCGGCGGCTTCGACACCAAGCTGAGCCAGAAACCTACCAAGGCCCCCATAGCCAATGAGGCGAATAACGGCCTGAAGAACGATGCCGGCACCATCGCCATGGCCCGCACGGCAGACCCGAACTCCGCCACCGCGCAGTTTTTCATCAACGTCGCCAACAACGACTTCCTCAATTACAAGTCGCCGACGCCGCAAGGCGCCGGCTACGCCGTGTTCGGCAAGGTCACCAAGGGCATGGATGTGGTCAATCGCATCGCCAAGACGCGCACCGGCAGCATGAACGGCATGGATGACGTTCCGTTCGAACCCATCGTCATCCAGAAAATCACCATCAAACCGTAAGCCCGCCTTGCGCGGCTGCAACGCAAAGGAAAGCACAATGATCAAACTCACGACCAACCTCGGCGAAATCACCCTGGAACTGAACCACGAAATGGCGCCGAAAACCGCCGCCAACTTCGAGGAATACGTGAAGAGCGGCCACTACGACGGCACCATCTTCCACCGCGTGATCAATGGCTTCATGATCCAGGGCGGCGGCTTCGACGCCGAGATGAACCAGAAGCCGACGCGCGACCCGATCCAGAACGAGGCCAACAACGGCCTGTCCAACAAGACCTACACCGTCGCCATGGCCCGCACCATGGACCCGCACTCGGCGTCGGCCCAGTTCTTCATCAATGTGTCCGACAACGACTTCCTGGACTTCAAGTCCGAAAGCACCCAAGGCTGGGGCTACGCCGTGTTCGGCCAAGTGGTGGCAGGCCAGGACGTGGTAGACCGCATCAAGACCGTCCGCACCGGCCGCACCGGCATGCACCAGGACGTGCCGGTGGAGCCGGTGGTGATCCAGAAGGCGGAAATCGTCTAAACCGTCCGCATCGAAAATCCAGCCGGGGCCGTGCCCCGGCTTTGTCTTGTTCCGGATAGCACAGCAGCCATGGCCATACATTTCATTTCCGACCTGCACCTCGCCGACGACACCCCCGCGCTCAACCAGCTGTTTCTGGACACGCTCGCCGCCTGGCGCGGCCGGATCGAGGCGCTGTACATCCTGGGCGACCTGTTCGAATACTGGGTAGGCGACGACGACGATTCGGCCTATCTGGAAGCGCCGCTGGCCGCGATGCGCGCATTTGCCGCCCAAACGCCGTTATACGTGATGCGCGGCAACCGCGACTTCCTGCTGGGCGCCGGCTTCGAGCAACGCAGCGGCGCCGTCTTGCTGGACGATCCAACGCTGATGGAAGCCCACGGCCAGCGCATTCTGCTGTGCCACGGCGACGCGCTATGCACCGACGACGTCGCTTACCAGCAATTCCGCGCCGTCAGCCGCAGCCCGCAATGGCAGCAAGCCATGCTGGCCAGGCCGCTGGCGGAACGCCATGTTATCGCCCGGCAAGCGCGGCAGCAAAGCGAGATGAACAAGCAGCAGACCGGCCTGAGCGCCATTTCCGACGTCACGGAACAGGCAGTAGGCGAATTGCTGGCCGCCCATGACTGGCCGACGCTGATCCACGGCCATACCCATCGCCCCGCCCGCCACCGCCACGGCGCCTCCAGCCGCTGGGTGATCCGGGACTGGCATGGCGAAACCGGCGGCTACCTGGCGCTGGACGACGCCGGCATCCGCGCCCTCCCCCTCTAAGCCTTCCCGCCGGCGGCTTGCTCAAGCCGCCCAGCCCCCTCCGGCCTCATCAATCAAACCATGATTCGGCAAAATAAATTCCAAAATACTTTTCCATCAACCCGCCGACAAATCCTTACATTTCATTAACATATTCCCGCATTTTTGTCATAAACCCACTATTTCATTGATTATTTTTGCAAATCAACTCCACATAAAGACATATTTCTTTATTCTTTTTGTAATAGTTGTTTCTTGAAAATGAAATGACAATAGACTAGATTTGCCGCTTGAAAATAATTTCAAGGCGAAATAATCCGCGCTGAGCGCTTTGCCATACCCGAGTTCAATCACCCATGCCGGTAAAGATTCTTCTCGTCCATCGCAAGCCATCTCAGCCCGGCACAGCCTAGCGCCAAAACCCGCTCAAGCAACCATCGCAGTGCTTGCTGTATTGACCCATGCCTCACGGCAGGACTTCGGCTGCGCTGAAAATACATTCCAATGAAAAATTGATTTCTCTACATTTCAGGAAATTCAATGAATAAGAAGACCTATATTCGCCCCTTGACCCTGGCCGTGCTTGCCGCGCTGGCCAGCCAGGCGGCGCTCGCCGAGGAGACCCAGCTGCAAACCGTCACCATCACCGGTGCCGGCGACAAGCTGGGAGTGGGCTTGCTGCAACAACAGGAAGGCACCCGCACGCGCAGCGATGTCAACAAGGCCGCGCTGGAGAAGCAAAGCCCCACCTCCAACATCTACCAGGGCATCAATATGCTGCCCGGCGTCAACGCCTCCAGCCAGGACAACTCCGGCATGTTCGGCGGCGCGCTGACCATCCGCGGCTTCAACTCGGACCAGATCGGCGTCACCATCAACGGCGTGCCGGTCAATGACTCCGGCAGTTATTCGGTCTATCCGCAGGAATTCGTCGATCTGGAAAACCTGTGCCAGGGCTCCGTCACCCAGGGCTCCAGCGATACCGACGCGCCGCACATGGGCGCCAGCGGCGGCAATATGAGCTTTGTCACCTGCGACCCGGAGAAGGAGCGCCGCGTGCGCATCGCCCAGAGCCTGGGCAGCAATAGCCTGCAACGCACGTATGTGCGCGGCGACACCGGCCTGTTCGCCGATGGCAAAGCCCGCGCCTTCGCCAGCTATTCGCACAGCGAAGTGGACAAGTGGAAGGGCGCAGGCGGCATGAAGCGCGACCACGTCGACACCGGCATCCGCTACGATTTCAGCGGCGGCTATATCAATGCCTCCGTGCTGTACAACCGCCAGGTGGGCAATGCCTTCGGTGCCATGACGCTGCAGCAGATACAGCAAATGGGCTACAACGCCGACTACTCCACCCAGTTCATTCCCGGCCACCTGCCGCCGCAATTCGGCACGGCGCAGAAGGAGACCGGCCCGTCGCCGCAGTATTACCAGCTGCAACAGAATCCGTTCGAAAACGTCATCGCCAAGATTGATGCCGTGCTGAAGCTGGGCCCGGATACCCGCATCAAACTCCAGCCTTACTTCTGGTATGGCTATGGCGGCGGCACCAGCCAACAGACCCAGGCGGAAAACGGCTTCCTCGACAAGACCACGCACACCAATACGGCATCCAAAGACCTGAACGGCGACGGCGACACGCTGGACACCATCATCACCAACGGCAGCAGCATGACGCGCACCCGCCGCCCCGGCATCACCGTCACCATGGAGCAAAGCTGGGGCAACCATTTGCTGCAAGCCGGCGTCTGGTACGAACGCGCGCAGCACGTGCAAACCGGCCAGGCCAGCATTGCCAATAACGATGGCAGCCCGGCCGATGTGTGGATGCACTCGGGCCTGATCACGCGTCCGGACGGCAGCCTGTACCAATACCGCGACTGGGAAACCATCAGCACGGCCACCCAGCTGTTCGCCATCGGCACCTTCAACTTCCTGGATGATCGCCTGGCCATCAACGCCGGCTTGCGCACGCCGCAGATCAAGCGCGATTTCACCAATCACGCCAATGAAGGCTGTTCCGGCAAGACCACCTGCGCGGCGGCTTACGACTACAACATCACCAAAACCTATAACGAAACCCTGCCCAGCTTTGGCGCGCGCTATTTCCTGACGCCCAAGCAGCAGATGTTCTTCAACGTCACCAAGAACTACCGCGCGGTGCCGAACTACGCCTACAGCGGCAGCAACGGCAATGTGCAACTGGTGAATGGACAGGTTGTGCTGGTGAACGATGTGCAGCCGGAAACTTCGATCAACACCGATATCGGCTACCGCTTGCAAGGCGACTTCATCACGCTGAGCGGCTCGCTGTTCAATGTGGACTTCCGCAACCGTCAAGCCAACTCCTACGATTCCGTGACCCAGAAGTCCGTCAATATCAACGCGGGCGATGTGCATACCTGGGGCGGCGAGATCGAGCTGGGCACGGTGCCGGTGAAAGGCTGGAGCGCTTATGCCTCCTTCACCAGCAACCATAGCGAGATCAAGAACAATCTGGATTGGAAGAACAACGGCACCGTGACGCCGCTGCAGCTGCAAGGCAACGACTTCCCGATGACCCCGCGCTGGATGGCCGCGCTGTCGCTGCAATACGCGCCGGGCGCCTGGTATGTCCGCACCGACGTCAAGCACACCGGCAAGCAGTTCGCCACCCTGGTCAACGACGAGGTAGTGCCGGAATACACCACGGTGGATCTGGACGCCGGCTACCGCTTCGGCAATATGGGCGTGTTGAAGAACCCGACGATCAAGCTGAACGTCAGCAATATGTTCAACACCAGCTACCGCATCCCGACCTCCTCCAAGGTCAATGCGGCCGACACGGTGCGCTACAACCTGGGCGCGCCGCGCAGCGCGGCCGTCACCCTGCAGGTGGATCTGTAAACCTGCTGCGCAAGCAAAACCAAGGCCGGGATCGCTCCCGGCCTTTTTTGTTTGCCACGCCCAGCCGGCGCCGCCCTCGCATCCGTCACGCCGCCAGTTGCGGCATCAATTCGCCATTGACGGTCACGCTGACGCCATGACCGCCCAGCCAGGTTTCCACCTTGGTCGGCACACTCATTCGCGCCGAATAATAGCGGAACACCGCCATGCGATCGGCATCATTTCGCGCCCACTGCCATGCCCTGACATAGGCTGCCACCTCGTCCATCTCCGGCACCGAGGAGGCGATCGTCCGCAAGTTGCAGATGGCGCCGCCCAGCTCCTTGTCGTCATTGCACAGCCGCTCTATCTGCGCCAGATCGGCCCGCCGGCCCGCCAGCTTGATCTTCCCGCCCTCGGTGCCGGCCACCTGAAACGGCGGCGACAAAGGCAAGCCGGCCTGGCTCATCTTTTGATCCAGCAACTGGCGCACATACTCGCCATGCAAGGCCACGGCCTGGCGCGACGGCAGCACCCACTTGATGTCCTCATCGCTCATTGGCCCGTCGTGAACCGGCGGCGGACGCAGCGTCGGCACGCTGCCGGCCAATTGCCGAGCAGCCTGGCTCAGCATGCCGGCAAACGCATTGCCATCGTTGTTGCCGGCAAAACTTGCCGGCTTCGCGCCAGATGCCATCCCATGACTCTGCGCGTAGACTTTATCCAGTTGCATGGCGGGCTCCTCAGGACAAAAACAGGGTTTGAGGAGCAAAAATCATTCCATGGGCATTTTTACTGACCTTGACGGCGTGGCCGCTTAGCGCGCCCCGCCTCGAAACGCCTGCCGCCAGGCCGCCGGCGACATGCCCAGCTTCTGCCGGTACAGCCTGCGCAATGAGATGGCGGAACCCAAACCAGCCTGCTCGGCCACCGACTCCATCGACAGGCTGGTGCGCTCCAACAGCCGCTGGCTCAGCGCCAAGCGCTCGCCCGCCAGCCACTCGCCCAGCGTGGCGCCGGTCAAGGCGTGGAAACGGCGCGAGAAAGTGCGGCGGCTCATCGCCAGGCGCGCGGCCAAACCATCCAGCGTGTGCGCGTCGCGCAGATTCGCCCGCAGCCAGTCCAGCAATTCGCCCAAGCGAGCGTCGCGCCCGGCGCGCGGCAAGGGCTGCTCGATGAACTGCGCCTGCCCGCCCTGGCGGTGCGGCGCCACCACCATGCGCCGCGCCACGCGATTGGCTTCTTCCACGCCTTGCCGCTGCCGCAACATATGCAGACAGCAATCTATCGCCGCAGCGGTGCCGGCCGAGGTCAGCACGCTGCCGTCCTCCACATACAAGACGTCGGCATCCAGCCGCACCGCCGGATAGCGGCTGGCAAAGTCATGGACATAGCCCCAATGCGTGGTGGCGCGGCGGCCATCCAGCAAACCTGCCTCGGCCAGCACGCAGGCACCCAGGCACAGGCCCACCACCTGCGCGCCGGCCTGATGCGCGTCGCGCAAGGCCTGCAGCAACTGCGGCTCGGCCTGCCGCGCCGGATCGGGCCAGCTAGGGACGATCACGACATCGGCCGCGCGCAGCGCCTCCAAGCCATGCTCGACCAGCAAGGCGAAGCCGGCGCTGCTGCGCAAGACGCCAGGCCGCACCGCGCAGACTGTCAACTCGAATCCGCCCGCCAGCTCGCCCAACACCATGCACGGCACGGACAAGTGAAAGGGACTGATGTCATCGAATGCCAGCACCGCCACGCTGCGCGTCCTCATCACGTTTCCTCAAGATGGCCCAATATGATCGAATTGTGTCATCCGGGCCACTCACCAGCAAGCCATGCGCCAGGGATAATGGACTCATCCCCACCCGAAACAGGAGACTTCCATGCAAACCGCGCGCCGCACCGCCCTGCTGATCATCGACCTGCAAAACGACTACTTTGCCGGCGGCAAGTATCCCTTGTGGAATACCGAACAGACGCTGGCCAATACGCTGGACGCCATCGCCCAGGCGCATGCGCAAGACATCCCGGTAATCCTGGTTCAGCACATCGCGGCCAATCCCGCCTCGCCGTTTTTCGTCAAAGACAGCGTGGGCGTGCAGATTCACCCGCTGGTGCTGGCCGCGGCTCCAGATGCGCCGGTGGTGGTCAAATCGCACGCCGACAGCTTCCTGAATACCGGCCTGGGCGAATTGCTGGGCAAACTGGAGGTCAACGAACTGTGGATCGCCGGCATGATGACGCAGAACTGCGTCACTCACACCGCGCTGTCGCGCGCGGCCGATCCTTACCGGGTAAAAGTGCTGCGCGATTGCTGCGCCACGGTGGACGCGATGGTGCATGGAATTGCGCTGAGCGCGCTGGGAGACAAGGTGGAAATGGCGGACCGGCTGGCGGCTTTCGAAACCGCCCGCGGCTGAATCAGGCTGGCGACAGTCGCCACAGCGGCCACCAGCCCGGCCCCGTCGCGGCACGGCCAGCCACGGCGATGCCCGGCAACGCCAGCAGCTGGCCATCGGCGGCGTACAGCAAGGGCCAGCGCTGACGCAGCGGCGGCGGCAGGCGAGCCTCGCGCAGCAAATCCTTGACCTCGCGCCGCCCCACGGTCAATGCCAATTTCTCGCCGCCGCAACGCGGCTTCAACGCCAGGCCAGCCGCCAGCGCGGCGTCCGGCAAACCCTGCGCGCGCCACGTCCACTCCAGCCTGCCGCCCCACTCGGGCAAATCCAGCGCCTTGCCGCCGGACAGGTCGGGCAGCGGGCTGCCTGCGGCCGGCGGCTGCAGATCGGCCATGGCCTGGATGGCGCCGTCGAAGCGGAACACCACCCCGCCAGGCAGCCGCAATAGCGGCAACGCCTCGGCCCCGGCCTGCACTAGCTGGCGCTGGAATTCATGCAGCGCGGCCGGCTCCGGCGCAGGCCAGCCCCGCTCGTCCAGCCAGGCCAGCAAGGCCTGGCGCTGCCGCGGCGCGGACAGCGCCTGCCAGTTCGCCAGATCCAGGCCCGCCTGATGACGGCAATGTTCCACATCCCGGCGCGCGACTTCGTCCAAAATGGCCGCCGCATCGGCCTGCAGCGCGGCGGCGCGCGCCAGATGGCTGCGGTAATGCGGCACGGCCTTGGCCAACGCAGGCAAAATCTGGTTGCGCAGCAGATTGCGGCGGTAGCGATTGTCGCGATTGCTCTCGTCTTCCACCCAGGCCAGGCCTTGGGCGCGGACATGGTCTTCCAGTTGCCGGCGAGTGAAATTCAGCAAGGGCCGCCATAAGCGCTTGCCGGGCGGCAACTCGCGCAGCGCCGGCATGGCCGCCAGCGCCTTGACGCCGCCGCCGCGCAGCAGCTGCAGCAATACGGTTTCGGCCTGGTCATCCTGATGATGCGCCAGGACGATGACATCCGCGGCGGAGCGACGATAGGCCGCATAGCGCGCCTCGCGCGCCGCGGCCTCCAGGCTCTCGCCGCCGCCGGCGCTGACCTGCACGCGCTCGATGCGCAGCGGCACGCCCAGCGAATCGCACAGCGCCTGGCAATGCGCGGCCCAGGCATCGGCGTTCGGACTCAGTCCATGATGGACATGCACGGCGGACAGCGACAGCGCCGGCCGATGTTCGCGCGCCGCGCACAGCAGCGACAGCAGCGCCACCGAGTCCAAGCCGCCGGAAAGCCCAAGCTCAAAAGCGCAAAGGCCGGACAATTCGTCCGGCCAATGCTTGATCAGGCTGTCCGCCAGCTTAGGCTGCGTCTTCCTTGAAGCGGCCATAGCTCATCAGGCGGTCGAAGCGCTGCTTCAGCAGCTCATCCAGCGGTTTGCCCTGGACTTCTTTCAGTTCTTCCTGCAGCACGCGCTTCAGCGTGGTCATCATCTGCGCGTGATCGCGATGCGCGCCGCCCACCGGCTCGGTCACCACGCGATCGATCAGGCCCAGCGTTTTCAACCGCGGCGCGGTGATGCCCAGCGCCTCGGCGGCGTCGGACGCGCGCTCGGCCGTCTTCCACAAGATGGACGCGCAGCCTTCCGGCGAAATCACCGAATACGTGGCGTATTGCAACATATTGACTTGGTCGCCCACGGCGATGGCCAAAGCGCCGCCGGAACCTCCCTCGCCGATCACGGTAACGATGATGGGCACGCGCAGGCGAGTCATTTCATACAGGTTGCGGCCAATGGCTTCGGACTGGCTGCGCTCTTCCGCGCCAATGCCAGGCCAGGCGCCGGCGGTATCGACGAAGGTCATCACCGGAATGCCGAACTTCTCGGCCAGCTTCATCAGGCGCAGCGCCTTGCGATAGCCTTCCGGATGCGGCATGCCGAAATTGCGGCGGATTTTTTCCTTGGTGTCGCGGCCCTTTTGCTGGCCGATGACCATCACGGACTGGCCGTTGAAACGGGCCAGGCCGCCGACGATGGCGGCATCGTCGGCAAAAGCGCGGTCGCCGTGCAGCTCTTCAAAGTCGGTGAATATGGCCTGCACATAGTCCAGGGTATATGGTCGCTGCGGATGGCGGGCCACCATCGCGATTTGCGACGGGGTCAGCTTGGCATAGAGCGTCTTGGTCAGCTCCAGGCTCTTCTTCTGCAGGCGGGCGATTTCCTCGGAGATATCCAGCACCGAGTCGTCCTGCACGAACCGCAGTTCTTCTATTTTGTTCTCGAGCTCGGCAATCGGCTGCTCAAAATCGAGAAAGGTCGGCTTCATTCTTCACATCATCCGTCAAACCTAATCGCCGCATGATACATGAGGCGCAAACTCGCCGTCACCCGTAGAACCAGGAAAACGATGCAAAAATGGAGCAAATATTCAAAATCACGGGCTTTGGCAAAAAAAACCAAGCGGACTACTTGCACAAGCTTAAACCCTGTGCTTTAATTCGCCTCCTCGCTGAAACGCACACAGCGAAACGAATTCAGGGCGTTTAGCTCAGTTGGTAGAGCGTCTGCCTTACAAGCAGAATGTCGGCGGTTCGACTCCGTCAACGCCCACCAGTTTTACGGTTGGAGTGGTAGTTCAGTTGGTTAGAATACCGGCCTGTCACGCCGGGGGTCGCGGGTTCGAGTCCCGTCCACTCCGCCA